>NZ_JBSGDY010000249.1:0-6667 GCF_053602615.1 Micromonospora sp. NPDC004336 | reverse complement strand
GCAGGACTGGGGCGACGCGGGCCCGCTACTGCTGGGCTCGGTCAAGTCGAACATGGGTCACGCGCAGGCCGCCGCCGGCGTGGCCGGCGTGATCAGGATGGTGGCGAGCGTCCGCCCGGCGCCGGCGTGGTCGAGGTGGTCGACGGCCCCGACGGCTGGCGGTGGCGGGCCGGGACGCCGGAGGTACGCGGCGGGGCGGCGGCGCCGTTCGCCAGCCGGCTGGCCGCGTACCGGGACCCGGGGGCACTCGCCGGGCCGGTGCCGCGGGGCCGGCTGCTGCGCACCCTGCTGCTCGACGGCTGCCTGCGGCGGGACACCGACACGCTGCGCCGGCTGCTGCGCGGGTACGCCCGCTGGCTCGCCGGGCAGGTCGACGCCGACGGCCGGCTCGCCGGCCCGCACGGGCTGGCCAGCGTGGACAACGTCGTCGTGGCCGGGGACGCCTACGCCGTGCTCGACCCGAGCTGGCGGGCCGCCGAACCGCTCGCCGTCGACGTGGTGCTCGCCCGGGGCCTGTGGCGCTTCGCGGCCGAGCTGCTCACCGGCGGGTACGCCCACCCGTGGACCTCCACCCTCGACGTGGCGGGCCTGACCGTGGTGCTCGGCGGGGTCGCCGGCCACGACCTGGACCGGCCGACCGTCGCCGCCGCCGTGGAGGCCGAGGCGGCGATCGCCGCCGCCCTGCACGGGCTGGACGCCGACGGGCGGGTCGCCCTCGCCACCGAGCTGCGCGCCGTCGAGCCCACCGACCCGCCCCGGGGCAGCCGCAGCTACCAGCAGCTACGGGAGGCGTGGCTGCGCCAGCGCGACGAGCTGACCCGGCTGGCCGCGCTGCTGAAGTGGACCGAGGAGCTGCTCACCTCCCGCGAGCGGGCGCTGCGCCGCGCCGACGCGACGATCAACCTGCTCAGCGGCTCGCTGAGCTACCGGGTGGGCCGGCTGGCCATCGCCCCGGCGCGGATCGCCAAGCGGGGCGCCCGGGCGGCGAGGCGGCGGGCCCGGCAGGCCCTCGCCCCGAAGCCGGAGGAGACCCGGTGACCGGCACACCGGCCGGCGCCGGCCACCGGATCGTCGGGGTGGTGCAGGCGCGGATGGGTTCGTCGCGGCTGCCCGGCAAGGTGCTGCGCCCGCTGGCCGGGCGCAGCGTCCTCGGGCGGGTGGTGCGGGCCGCGCGGGAGAGCGGCGTACTCGCCGACCTGGTGGTCGCCACCAGCACCGAGCCCGCCGACGACGCCGTGGTGGCCGAGTGCGACCGGCTGGGCGTGGCGTGGCACCGGGGCCCCGTCGACGACGTGCTCACCCGCTTCGTCGGCGCGCTGGACGCCCACCCCGGCGACGCGGTGATGCGCTTCACCGCCGACTGCCCGCTGCTCGACCCCGAGATCGTCGCGCTGGTCGCGGCGGTCTGGCGCGCGCTGCCCGGCCTCGACTACGCCAGCACGTCCATCGCCCGCACCCTCCCCCGGGGCCTGGACGTCGAAATCGTCCGGGCCGAGACGCTGCGGACGCTGGACCGGCTCGCCACCGACCACCACCGGGTGCACGTGACCTCGTACGCGTACTCCCGCCCGGAGCTGTTCCGGGTGCTCGGGGTGACGCTCACCCCGGACCGGTCGGACCTGCGGCTCACCCTCGACACCGAGGTGGACTGGACCCTGGTGCGGGCGGTGACCGACCATTTCGGGGACGTCAGCGTGCCGCTGGCCAGGCTCGCCGACTGGCTCGACGGGCAACCGGCGCTGCGCACCATCAACGCCGGCGTACGACAGAAGCGGCTGGAGGAGTCCTGAGCACCGTACGCGTCGGACTGCGCTGCGACGCCGGGCCACGGCGCGGCGTCGGCCACCTCGTCCGCTGCCTCGCCCTCGGCGAGGAGTTCCTCGCCCGGGGGGCCACGGTCGAGGTGTTCGGCACCGTCGAGCGGGTCGGCTGGGCGGGCGCGCAACTGGCCGCCCGCGGCATCCCGCTGCGCCCCGGCCCGCAGACCCCACGGGAGCTGGTCGAGACCGCGCGCCGGCACGCGCTGGACGTGGCGGTGCTCGACTCCTACGAGCTGGACCCGGCCGGGGCGGGCGCGCTGCGGGCGGCGGGCGTGCTGACCCTGGCCGTCGTCGACGGCGACACCCGGGGGCAGGACGCCGACCTCTACCTCGACCAGAACTTCGGCGCGTCGACCGCCGCGCCGGCCGGGCGGCTGCTCGCCGGCAGCGCGTACGCCCTGCTGCGGGACTCGGTGGTGGCCGCCCGGCCGGCGGCGCCCCGGCCCGCGACGGCGGTGGGGCGGCCCCGGGTGCTGGCGTTCTTCGGCGGCACCGACGCGGTCGGCGCGGCCCCGGTGCTGGCCCGGGTGCTGCTGGCCACCGGGCACCCGATGGACCTCACCGTCGTCGTCGGCCGCCCCGAGGTGGAGGCGGAACTGGCGGCCGTGCCGCCGGGGCGCGGGCAGTCGCTGCGCCCGGTGCCGCCCACCGACGAGCTGCCCGCGCTGATCGGCGCGGCAGACCTGGTGGTCAGCGCCGCCGGCACCTCGACCTGGGAACTGTGCTGCCTCGGCGCGCCGTCGGCCCTGGTCTGCGTGGTGGACAACCAGCGCGAGTCGTACCGCCGGGTGGTCGAGGCCGGCCTCGTCGCCGGCCTCGGCGAGCTGCCGGAGCTGGCCGCCCCCGGGATGCCGGGGCGGGCGGCGCGGGCCGCCGCCGCCCGCACCCTCACCGGGCTGCTCGCCTCCCCCGAACGCCGGGCCACCCTCGCCGCCCGCGCCTGGTCCACCGTGGACGGCCTGGGCCGCGGCCGGGTGGTCGACGCGGTGCTGGCCGCCCTCGCCGCCGCGCCGGCCTGACCCGCCGGGCTCAGACCAGGCGTCGGACACGCACCCGGGGCTGCTCGTTGCGCAGGTGGCCCAGCTTGTGCTGGCGGACCTGCTCGTCCCAGACCTCCTGGTCGTAGTCCGGGTCCGGCGGGATCCACTTGTGGGAGCCGTCGCTGTAGTGGAACTTCTCGTCGCCGGCCCGCAGGATGCTCACCGCAGCCAGCCCAGGAAGCGCCGGTGCAGCGTGCCGGCCGGTGCCCAGGTCAGATCCTCTGCGGCACGGACGAACTGCGCGCCCATGTGGAGCGCCAGCGACATCGGCGCGTCCGCGAACTCCGCCCGCAACTCCTGCCGGCGGGTCCGGCAGGGCCAGGGCGCGCCGCACCCGCCGCAGCTCCAGATCGGCAGCACCGGGCCGTGGGCGGTCATGGTGGACCCTTGAGCAAGGGTACGTAGTGCGCCCGCAATCCGATCCATTGTCGCCGCTCGGGGCAGGGGTGCGGTCGGCCGCACCGGCACAGGCCCAGCCCCACCTCGTCGTGACGGGTAAGGATCGCGTCGGCGGCATCGACCTGAGCCTGGGCGTACTCGATGAGGGCGCTCGCGCCATGGCGGGCGCCTGCGATCATTTCGTCGAGGGACTGTGGCTGCGGGTGCCGGCTCTTCCGCCATGCGCGGGACATGCGCCACATCCGCCCGCGACGGCAGCCGCAGGCCGGCTCGCTCGTGGGGTCTTCGGGGTCGAAGAACATGTCCGAGACGATCCCGATGACGCGGCCGGGCAGCCATGTCGGATGGCCATGTCACGGTGACATGAGCGGGACCAGTCTGCATGGACATCAGCTCTAAGCTCCAGGACAAGCACCGCGAGTAGCCATTCGATGACACTGGGGGCCGCTGTGTCACTCGATCACCTTCGAATTCCCGACGATCTCTGGGCGCGCGAGGACATCCGTATCGCCCTACAGGGCCGCGACATCGGCATCCTGTTCCGGCTCCTCGGCCGGCACACCGGGGCGAGCCAGACGCGTATCGGAGCCGCCGTCGGCCTGGAACAGGGCTACGTCAGTCGGATCATCGCCGGACGAAAGGTCACCTCCATTGATGTGCTGGAGCGGATCGCCGAGGGTTGCGGCATGCCCGACGAGGCTCGGATGGCGCTCGGCCTTGCGCCCCGCCAACGTTCATGTCACCGGGACATGGCCGTTCGCCCCAAGGGTCGAGAGAGTGACGTGCCGGTCAACCGGTCCTGGCGCGAGGACATCCGCGCCGCCATACAACTGTGGGAAGGCGACGTGAACCGTCGAGACATGCTCCGTCAGGCAGTTTTCAGCGCCGGCGGCTACACCCTTCCGGCCCTACGGTGGTTCACCGCCCCCACCCCACAACACGTCGCGCAGGACGGCCGACGAACGGTCGGTCGACCCGACATCGAGACCATCCAGGAGATGGCCACCACCTACCGGCGACTCGACAACCAATACGGCGGCGGCCACGCCCGCGACACCGTTGCCCGCTATCTCAAGCATGAGGTGACGCCCCTGGTGACCGAGGGCCGTTACGACCCGGCGACTGGCCGCAGACTGCTCGCCGCCGTCGTCGAACTGGCCCAACTCGCCGGCTGGCAGGCATACGACATGGCCGAACACGGCCTCGCCCAGCGCTACCTCACCCACGCTCTCGACCTCGCCCGGGCCACCGACAGCGTCGGCTTGGGTGCCGAGATCCTCGCCGCCATGAGCCACCAAGCAACCTACCTCGGCCACACCGCTGCCGGTGTTGACCTCGCCCGGGCCGCCCGACAGACGGCACACCGCGCAGGCCTCACCGTGCTGGCAGCCGAGGCACTGGTCATGGAGGCCCACGCCCACGCCACCCACCGCGACGAGCGCGCCTGCGCCAACGCACTGCACCAGGCAGAACAAGCCCTCGACCGAGCAGACCGCAGCAGCGATCCACAATGGCTCGGCTACTTCGACGAGGCGTACCTGTCCGCCAAGTTCGGCCACTGCTTCCACGCCCTCGGCCAACATCACCGAGCCGAACGTTTCGCCGCCCGCTCCCTGCGCATGGACGAGCGCTACGTACGTGGCAAAGCCTTCAACCTGGCCCTTCTCGCCTCTATCCACGCTCAACAGGGTGAGCCGGAACGCGCCAGCGCCATCGGAACCGAGGCCCTCATCCTGACCTCGCAGCTACGGTCGGCCCGGGCCGTGCGCTACCTGCGCGACCTGCAAACCCAGCTCACGACGCATCGTCGCCTGCCGGCGGTACGGCACTTCGTCACCCGCGTCGACGTGGTCCTTGGCCATCGTCGCTGATCACAGCTCACCCCGAGCTTTGCGCGCGACCAGCTCCAACACCGCCATCACCGTGCCGGCACCCACGATCTCACCCCGGGACACCAGATCCCGCGTCTCCTCCAACGGGATCCAGGCCACCCGCTCGGCCTCGTTGACATCCACCGGAGCGCCGACGTGCACCGCGTCGCGGGCCAGGAACAGCAGGTTCTCCGCGTCCGCCGTGGCCACCCACGGTTGGAACGACAGCAACGGTTCCACGGCAACCGGACGCCAACCGGTCTCCTCCTCGACCTCCCGGATCGCGCACGCCGCCGGCTGTTCACCCTCGTCGACATAGCCACCCGGCAACTCCCAGACCCACCGGTCGAACACGAACCGATGCCGGCGCATCAGCAGCAGACGCTCCTGCTCGTCGAGCACGGCGACCATCGCCGACCGGGGTGCCCGGATCACGTACTGCTCGAACCTGACGCCGTCCGGCAGTTCGACGTCGGCGATGCTCAACCGCGCCCGGCGGCTGCCGTCCACCACCCGCTCGCCGTGAATCGTCCACCGGGTCGACTCGTTAACCTGCTCCTCCGCCACCCGACCAGTATCCCGATCACCCGGCCCGCTGCACCGTCCTTCGTGGTCGGCACTGCCGTACGTCGTCAGGGCAGGAGTTCGAGGGTGACGCGGGGGCGCAGCTCGGGGCGTTCCGCGAGGAGCCGCGTGACGACCGCCGCCGCCTGCGGCCCGGTGGCGAGGAAGCGGATCGGCCGCCGCTCCCGTTCCACCAGCGCCGCCGAGCGGGCCGGCTCGGCCAGCGGCAGGTTGTAGAACGCGGGCGCGGAGTCGCCGTGGGTGCCCTGGAGGGTGGCGAGGAAGAGTGTCTCCAGGTAGCCCTCCCGCCGGTGCTCGCTGACGACGACGGTGACCGCGCCGGCGCGTACCGGCGCGTGGGCCAGCGCCCGCACGGTCACGTCGGCCTGCCGGGGCCGGTCCAGCAGCCCCGACCACCAGGCCGCCGCCCAGGTGGTGCTGCGGGCGCCGAACGGCTGGGCGAAGATCCCGCCGCCGCGCGCCAGGCCGGCCGCCCCGGCCGTCGCCGCCACCAGCGACAGCGCGACCAGCGAGCGGGCCACCGGGCCGGCCCGGCCCGGGTGCCGCCGGGCGCGCCACGGGACCGGCCGCAGCAGGAACACCGCGCCCACCCCCACGAAGAGGATCACCAGCAGCAGGTGCAGCGTCTTGCCGTAGTAGTAGCGCGGGTCGCTGCCCTGGAGGGTGAACCAGAGGTGGAAGCCGGCGGCGAAGGCCAGCGCCGCGCCCAGCGCGCCCGCGTACCGGCGCCACACCGGCAGCCGCAGCCCGCCGGCGAGCAGCCCCGCGCCGACCACGCCGGCCAGCGCCAGGTAGGCGTCGTAGCGGGGGAAGACGCCTCCGCCGGTGGCGGCGTTGTCGACCTGGTCGGTGAAGATCAACCCTGCCACGCTGGGCAGCGGCGTCAGCACGGCCGTGGCCAGCGCCACCGTCGCCGCCAGCCAGGGCCGCCGGCGCACGGCCCGCCGGCGCC
>NZ_JBSGDY010000248.1:0-6691 GCF_053602615.1 Micromonospora sp. NPDC004336 | reverse complement strand
GTGAGGGCCGCCGCGTCGCCGATCACCGCCCAGTCGGCGGTGGACGGGCCGGTGGCCGGGGCGAGCGGGGCCCACTCGATCCGGAACAGCGACTCGGTGCCGCCGCCCCCGGCGGTGCGGAGCTGGTCGGCGGAGACGGGCCGCAGGACGAGGGAGCCGACGGAGATGATCGGCGCGCCGGTGACGTCGGCGAGCAGCAGCGAGATGGTGTCGGCGCCGGTGTGCGAGACCCGGACCCGGGCCGCCGCCGCGCCGGCGGCGTGCAGGGCGACGTCGTTCCAGGAGAACGGCAGCCGGCCGTACCCCGGGGGCATGCCGGCCCCGGACGGCGCGTCGCCCGGGGTGGTCAGCCCGAGGGTGTGCAGCGCCGCGTCGAGCAGGGCCGGGTGCAGGCCGTACCCGCCGGCCTCGGCGGCGGGGGTCTCCGGCAGGGCCAACTCGGCGAAGAGGTCGTCGCCGCGCCGCCAGGCGGAGCGGAGCGCGACGAAGGAGGGGCCGTAGTCGTAGCCCTGGGCGGCGAGGTTCAGGTAGAGGTCGTCGGTGGCGACCTCGGTCGCACCCGGGGGCGGCCAGGTGGTCAGGTCGGACCAGCCGGCGGGCCCGCCCGGTCCGGCCGGGCCGCCGGCCAGCACGCCGCTGGCGTTGCGGGTCCAGGCCCGCTCCCCCGCGTCGTCGGCGGGGTCGCCGTCGGGGGCGGAGTGCAGCGACACGGACCGGCAGCCGGTCTCGTCGGCCGGGCCGATCCAGAGCTGGATGTCGACGCCGCCGCTCCCGGGCAGGATCAGCGGCGACTCCAGGGTAAGTTCGCGGACGTGGTCCGCGCCGACGTGCGCGCCGGCCTGGAGGGCGAGTTCCACGAAGCCGGTGCCGGGCAGCAGCACGGTGTCGAAGACGACGTGGTCGGAGATCCACGGGTGGGTACGCCGGGCGAGGCGCCCGGTGAACAGGAAGCCCTCGGCGTGCGCCACGCCGACGGCGGCGCCGAGCAGGGGGTGCCGCGCGGGGCGCAGGCCGACGGCGGTGACGTCCCCGGTCCACCCGGCGCCCGCCTCCGGCCAGTAGCGCTGGTGCTGGAAGGCGTACGTGGGCAGGTCCACCCGCCGCGCGCCCGTGTCGGCGAACCACTGCGTCCAGTCGACGGCGACCCCGTGCGCGTGCAGCTCGGCCAGCCCGGCCAGCAGCCCGTGCACGGCGGGCCGGTCCTTGCGCTGCACGGCGACGGCCAGCACGCCGTCGTCGCCGGGCAGGATGTCCGCCGCCATCGCGGTCAGTACGCTCTGCGGCCCGACCTCCAGGAACGTGTCCGCGCCGGCGGCGCGCAGCGCGGTGACCCCGTCGGCGTAGCGGACGGCCTGCCGCACGTGGCGCACCCAGTAGTCGGCGGTGCGGATCTCGTCGGCGTCGGCGAGGGCACCGGTCACGTTCGACACGACCGGCAGCGTCGGCGCGGCGAAGGTCAGCCCGGCCAGGACGGCCCGGAACTCGTCGAGCATCGGCTCCATGAGCGGGCTGTGGAACGCGTGGCTGACCGTGAGCCGGCGGGTGCGCACGCCCCGGTCCCGCCAGAGCCGTTCCACCTCGTCGAGCGCGTCGACGGCGCCGGAGACGACCACCGAGGTCGGCCCGTTCACGGCCGCGATGCCCACCCGGCCGGCGAGCCCGTCCAGCGTGGCGAGGACGTCGGCCTCGGCGGCCGCGACGGCGAGCATCCCGCCGCCGGCCGGCAGCGCCTGCATCAGCCGGCCCCGCGCCGCCACCAGCGCCGCCGCGTCGGCCAGGGACAGCACCCCGGCCACGTGGGCGGCCGTGACCTCGCCGATCGAGTGGCCGCCCACGAGGTCCGGTGTGATCCCGAAGGACTCCACGAGGCGGAACAGCGCCACCTCGACGGCGAACAGGCCGGCCTGGGTGAACGCGGTCCGGTCCAGCAGGTCGGCCTCGGCGGAACCCTCGGGAGCGAACAGCACGTCCCGCAGCGGGCGCGGCAGCAGCGCGTCCAGGTGCCCGCACACCTCGTCGAGCGCGGCGGCGAAGACGGGGAACTGCGCGTACAGCTCCCGGCCCATGCCGGCGCGCTGCGCGCCCTGGCCGGAGAAGAGCACCGCCAGCGTGCCCCGGCCGCCGGCCCGGCCGGCGACGACCGCGCCCGACGGCTCCCCGGCGGCGAGGGCGCGCAGCCCGGCCAGCAGGTCGTCGCGGCCGGTCGCGCAGACCACGGCCCGGTGGTCCAGGGTGGAGCGGGAGGTGACCGCCGAGAACGCCACGTCCAGGGGCCGCAGGGTCTCGTCGGCGGCGATCCTGGCCGCCCAGCGGCCCGCCTGCGCGGCGAGGCCGGCCGCGTCCCGGGCCGACACCGGCATCGGCACGGCCGGTCGCTCGGCGGTCGGCGCGGCGACCGGCGCGGGCTGCGGCGCCGGGGCCTGCTCCAGGATGGTGTGCGCGTTGGTGCCGGACACGCCGAACGACGAGACCGCCGAGCGGCGCGGCCGGTCCACCGCCGGCCAGGGCGTCGCCTCGGTCACCAGCGAGACCTCGCCGGCCGCCCAGTCGACCTCGGGGGTGGGCTCGTCGACGTGCAGGGTCGGCGGCACGACGCCGTGCCGCATCGCCATGACCATCTTGATCACGCCGGCCACCCCGGCGGCGGCCTGGGCGTGGCCGATGTTCGACTTCACCGACCCCAGCAGCAGCGGCGCCGAGTCCCCCCGGTCCTGCCCGTACGTGGCGAGCAGCGCCTGCGCCTCGATCGGGTCGCCGAGCCGGGTGCCCGTACCGTGCGCCTCCACCACGTCCACGCCGCCCGCGGCGAGGCCGGCGTTGGCGAGGGCCTGCTGGATGACCCGCTGCTGCGAGGGCCCGTTCGGGGCGCTCAGGCCGTTGGAGGCGCCGTCCTGGTTCACCGCGCTGCCCCGCACCACGGCGAGGATCGGGTGGCCGTTGCGCTGCGCGTCCGACAACCGCTCCAGCAGCAGGACGCCGACGCCCTCGGACCAGCCGGTGCCGTCGGCGGCGGCGGCGAACGCCTTGCAGCGGCCGTCGGCGGCGAGGCCGCCCTGCCGGGAGAACTCGACGAAGGCGGCCGGGGTGCACATGGCGGTGACCCCGGCGACGATCGCCAGGGTGCACTCCCGCTGCCGCAGCGCCTGCCCGGCGAGGTGCAGGGCGACCAGGGACGACGAGCAGGCGGTGTCGATGGTGACCGCCGGCCCCTCCAGGCCGAAGGTGTAGGCGATGCGGCCGGAGACGACGCTGCCGGCGTTGCCGGTCATCAGGTGCCCCTCCAGGCCCTGCGCGGCGCCCATCAGCACGGTGCCGTAGTCCTGCCCGGTGCTGCCGGCGAAGACGCCGGTGCGGCTGCCGCGCAGCGAGTGCGGGTCGATGCCGGCCCGTTCCAGGACCTCCCACGAGGTCTCCAGCAGCCAGCGCTGCTGCGGGTCCATCGCCAGGGCCTCGCGGGGGGAGATCGCGAAGAAGCCCGGGTCGAAGTCGGCCAGGTCGTGGACGAAGCCACCCTGCCGGGCGTACGACGTGCCGGCCTGCTCCGGGTCGCTGTCGTGCGGCGACCCGAGGTCCCAGCCCCGGTCGGTCGGGAAGTCGGTGACCACGTCCCGGCCGGACGCGACCACCTCCCACAGGTCCTCGGGCGAGCGCACGCCGCCCGGGAAGCGGCAGCTCATGGAGACGATGGCGACCGGTTCCTGTTCACCGGCCTCCACCTCGCGCAGGCGCTGGCGCACCTGGTGCAGGTCGGCGGTGACCCGCTTGAGGTAGTCGAGAAGCTTCGCCTCGTCAGCCATGGACCGCGCACTCCTTGTGTTGACCCGTCGTCGCAGCAGCGATCACGTCAGGACATCCCCAGCTCGCGGTCGATGAAGTCGAAGACCTCGTCCGGCGTCGCGTCCTGGAGCTTCTCGGCGACGGTGTCGCCGTCCGCCGGCGCGTCGGCCTCGTTGAGGGAGGCCAGCAGCGCCCGCAGCCGCTCGGTGATCCGAATCCGGGCGCTGCGGTCCGGCGCCGAGCCGGAGAGCGCCGCTTCCAACCTGTCCAGCTCGCCGAAGACCGGCGCGACGCCGACCACCCCGCCGTCGACGATCGCGGCCCGTACGTGGTCGGCCAGCCCGGCGGCCGTCGGATAGTCGAAGACCACCGTGGCGGGCAGCCGGACGCCGGTCGCGGCGGTGAGCCGGTTGCGCAGCTCCACGGCGGTCAGCGAGTCGAAGCCGAGTTCCCGGAACGCCCGGTCGGGCTCCACGGCGTCCGTAGAGGCGTGCCCGAGCACCGCGGCGGCCTGCCCGCGTACCAGCTCCAGCAGGGTCTTGCGGCGCTCGGCGTCGGTCTGCCCGGCGAGGAGCGCGGCCAGGGACTCCGCCGAGACGCCGCCCTCGTCGGCCCGCTCGGCGGCGGCCCGGCGCGCCTCGGCCACGCCCTCGATGAGGGCGCTGGGCCGGACGGCGACGAACCCGGGCACGTACCGGGCCCAGTCGATGGCGGCCACCAGCGTCGCCGGTTCGCCGGCCGCGACGCACCGCGCCAGCGCGGCGAGGGCGGGCTCGGTGTCGAGGCGGGCCACGCCCGTACGCCGGCGGCGCTCCTCCACCGCCTGGTCGGCGGCGGCCATCCCGCCGGCCGCCCAGGGGCCCCAGGCGACCGAGGTGGCCGGCAGGCCCTGCCGGTGCCGCTGCTCGGCGAGGGCGTCGAGATAGGCGTTGGCGGCGGCGTAGCTGCCCTGCCCGGCGGCGCCGAGCTGCCCGGCCATCGCCGAGAACAGCACGAACGCGCGCAGTTCCCGCCCGACGGTCAGCTCGTGCAGGTGCAGCGCCCCCAGCACCTTGGGCCGCAGGACGGTGGCGAGCCGGTCGGCGGTGAGGCCGTCGAGGACGCCGTCGTCGAGCACCCCGGCCGCGTGCACCACGCTGGTCAGCGGCGCGTCGGCGGGTACCTCGTCGAGCAGCTTGGCCAGCGCCGCCCGGTCGGCCACGTCGCAGGCCGCGACGGTCACCCGGCTGCCGGCGTCGGTCAGTTCCCGGACCAGTTCGGTGGCGCCCGGGGCTTCCGTTCCCCGGCGGCTCACCAGCAGCAGGTGCTCGGCGCCGCGGCCGGCGAGCCAGCGGGCCACCTCCGCGCCGAGCGCGCCGGTGCCGCCGGTGACGAGCGTGGTGCCCGGGTGGCCGGTCTCGTCGGTGGCGGTGTCGCCGCCGGGCGCCCGTACCAGCCGGCGCACCAGGACGGTGGTGCCGTCGACGGCGAGCTGGTCCTCGCCGTCGAGGCCGGCGAGCGCTGCGCAGAGCAGGTCCCAGCCGTGGTCGTCCAGGGTGGCCGGTACGTCGACGAGACCGCCCCACCGCTGCGGCTGTTCCAGGGCCACGACCCGGCCGAGGCCCCAGAGCAGCGACTGCTCCGGTCGGCCGGGCGCCCCGCCCCGGGTGGTGGCGGCGCCCCGGGTGACGCACCACAGCGGCGCGGCGACGTCGAGGTCGCCGAGGGCCTGGACGAGCGCCAGGGACCGGGCGAGGAACGGCGGCACCGGCTGGGTGTCGTCCACCGCCCCGTCGGCGAGGGCGAGCAGCGACAGCACGCCGTCCACCGGGGCGGGTCCGCCGTCGGCCGCGCGCGTCGCGGCGGTCAGGTGCGCGGCCAGGGTGACCCGGTCGGTCGCGTTCTCGGGCAGCAGCACCAGCCGGGCGTCGGCGCCCCGGCGGGCCAGCTCGACGACCGCCGCGTCGCCCTCCTCCGGGTGCCGCTCGTCCGCGACGACCCACCACGCGCCGGGCAGGAAGCTGACCGGCGTCCCGGTGTACGGCTGCCAGACGCTGCGGTACCGCCAGTCGTCCAGGGTGGACCGTTCCCGCTGCTGCCGCCGCCAGGAGGCGAGCACCGGCAGGGCGGCCCCCAGCCGTTCCAGGGACTCCGTCGCGCTCTGCGCGGTGAGTTCCGCGAGCGCGGCCAGGTCCTCGCTCTCGACGGCCGCCCAGAACGCGGAGTCGACGCCGGTCGGGGTCTCGTCGGCGCCGCCCCGCGCGGTCGTCGCGGTCGGCCAGAAGCGGCCCCGGTCGAAGGCGTAGGTGGGCAGGTCGACGGTGTCGGTCCGGGCGAGGACCCTGGTGAGGTCGACGGGCAGGCCGATGACGTGGGCGGTGGCGAGGTTGGTCAGCAGCCGGGTCGGGTCGTCGTCGCCCCGGCGCAGGCTGCCGAGGGTGTGGCCGCTCGCTCCGGCGTCGTCGAGGATGGCGGTGACGGGCATGGTCAGCACCGGGTGCGGGCTGATCTCCACGAACGTCGTGTGGCCGGCGGCGACCGCGACGCGGACGGCAGCATCGAACCGCACGGTCTGCCGCAGGTTGTCGTACCAGTAGCCCGCCGTCATCGACCCCGGGTCCACCCAGTCCCCGGTCAACGTCGACACCAGCCGGACGTCACCCTGGCGGGGGGTGATGTCGGCCAGGTCAGCACGCAACTGCTCGGCCACGTCCTGCACCGCCACAGAGTGGGACGCGTAGTCCACCGGGATCAGCCGGGCGCGGACGCCGTCGGCCTGGCAGGCTTCGACAAGGTCGGCGACGGGCTGCGGCGGACCGGACACCACCACGGTGGACGGGCCGTTCACGGCGGCCACGCCCACACCCGGGAAGGCCGCGAGACGGGCGGTCACCGCGTCGGCGGACAGGTCGATCGACGCCATCGTGCCCGTGCC
>NZ_JBSGDY010000247.1:0-6705 GCF_053602615.1 Micromonospora sp. NPDC004336 | reverse complement strand
GCCGGCCGGCTGCGCGTGGCCGTCGACGGCGCCCCGGCCGCCCGCCCGGACGCCCTGGCCGCCGCCCTGGTCGACCCGCTGCGCGCCCTCGGCCGGCCCGTGCTGCACGTACGCGCCGACGACTTCCTCCGGCCCGCCTCGGTCCGCCTGGAGTACGGCCGCACCAACCCCGACGCGTACTACGAGGGCTGGGTCGACGAGGCCGGGCTGCGCCGCGAGGTGCTCGACCCGGCGGGGCCGGGCGGCTCCGGGCGGGTGCTGCCCTCGCTCTGGGACGCCGACGCCGACCGGGCCAGCCGCGCCGCGTACGTCGATCTGCCGCCCGGCGGCGTGGTGCTGGTCAGCGGGGCGCTGCTGCTCGGCGGGGGCCTGCCCTTCGACGTCACGGTCCACCTGGCGCTGTCTCCGGCGGCCCTGGCCCGGCGCACCGACCCGGCGCTGCGCTGGACGCTGCCCGCCTTCGCCCGGTACGCCGACGAGGTCGTCCCCGCCTCCTTCGCCGACGTCGTGGTCCGCGCCGACGATCCCCGCCACCCGGCCCTCGTGGAGTCCGCGGTGTCCTCCTGACCGCCGCGACGTCCGGAAAAGTCGCCGGTTTGATCGTCGGCGCGGCGGGGTATTCGGCCGGCTCACAGAGCACGGGTGATCCGCCCGCGCGCAGACGACCACGGCCCGGGCCCACGCACCGGCGCCCAGGCGGACCTTGAGGCCCAGAAAGGCAGGCAGCGATGCTCGTCCACGACAAGGTCGGTACGGGCCGATCCCAGGCGGAGATCGACCAGATCCGGCGCTCCCTGCAGGCCCGTTACGACGAGCTGTCCGCGGAGTACGAGCAGACGGTGCTGCAGAGCCAGGTGTTGCGGCTGGTGGAGGTCGGCGACACCGCCGGCGACGACCAGGCCGACAGCGGCACCAAGACGGCGGAGCGGGACACCGCGCAGTCCCTACTGCGCACCATCCTCGACCGTCGCGCCCAGTTCGAGCACGCGCTCAGCCGGCTGGAGGAGGGCACCTACGGCTTCTGCGAGGGCTGCTCCGCGGCCATCCCGGTCGAGCGGCTGGAGATCTTCCCGTCCGCCACCACCTGCGTGCAGTGCAAGCAGAACCGGGAGCGCCGGGCGGCCTGACGCGAGCGGTTGCCGGTCGGTCCGGGACACGGTGGACTCCACCCATGGGTGAGATCAGGGTGGGCACCGCCTCCTGGACCGACCGCACGCTGCTGGACTCCGGCTGGTATCCGCAGACCGCCGACACGCCCGAGAAGCGGCTGGCGTACTACGCCCGCCGCTTCCCGCTGGTCGAGGTCGACGCCACCTACTACTCCCCGCCGGCGGAGCGGACGGCGCGCCTGTGGGCCGACCGGACCCCGCCCGGCTTCACCTTCAACGTGAAGGCGTTCAGCCTGCTCACCGGGCACCCGACCCGGATCTCCGCCCTCTACAAGGATCTGCGGCCGCAGACGGAGAAGAAGAACCTCTATCCCGACGACCTGCCGCCGCAGGCGTACGAGGAGGTCTGGACGAGGTTCCTCAGCGCCCTGGACCCGCTGGTCGAGGCGGGCAAGCTCGGCGCGCTGCTGTTCCAGTTCCCGCCCTGGTTCACCATCAAGCGGGACAACAAGCAGTACCTGCTGGAGGTGGCGAAGCGCTGCGCCCCGCTCCGCCCGGTCTACGAGTTCCGCCACGCGTCCTGGTTCGACGGCGACAACGCCGAGGAGACCCTGGCCTTCCTGCGCCAGCACGAGCTGGCGTACGTCTGCGTGGACATGCCGCAGGGGCACCGCTCGTCGGTGCCCCCGGTGCTGGCCGCCACCGCGGACCTGGCGGTGGTCCGCTTCCACGGGCACAGCGACAAGTGGACCAGCAAGGACATCCACGAGAAGTTCGGCTACCGCTACTCCGACCGGGAGCTGCGCGACTGGGCGCCGAAGCTGCGCGAGCTTGCCGACTCCGCGCGGCAGACCCACGTGCTGATGAACAACTGCTATCGGGACTACGCCCAGACCAACGCCGCCACCCTCGCCGGGCTGCTCGACGCCGGCTGAGCTGCGGCGACGTCTCATCCCGTCGGGGTGAGGCCCGCTCACCCCGCCGCCGCGCAGCATTGAGGATGCGTGCGGTCGACCGCGACCGCGGAACCGACACCACGGAGGTGGCTGGAGATGACGGTTCGGGTGGTACCGGATCGACGGCGCGGCGCCGTGCTGCACGTCGTCGGGTCCTCCGGCGACGCCCGGTGGGCGCCGCGCGCCGGCCGGGTCGCGCCGACCCGACAGCCGCGCGGCCCGGTGGGGCCGCCGCGACGTGACGACGACCGACGGTGGGAGACCGAGGTACGGGGGTGGAAGGATGGCTGAGCAGCTGCATTCGGCGTTCGAGTCCTCGATGGACAAGACCAACCTGATCCTCAAGGACATCGAGCAGGCCTACGGGTGGCCGAAGGAGCAACGCAACCAGTCCTACTGCGCGCTGCGCACGGTGCTGCACCTGTTGCGCGACCGGATGCCGGTGCAGGAGAGCGTGGAGTTCGCCGCGCAGTTGCCGGTGCTGGTGCGCGGGATCTACTTCGACGGCTGGCAGCCGCAGGACGTGCCGATCAAGCTCAACCGGGACGACTTCCTGCTGGAGGTCCGGCAGGGCTTCCCGTACGACGTCGAGGGGGGCCCGGAGCGCGTGGTGCAGGTGGTGCTGGACACCCTGCGCCGGCACGTCACCCAGGGCGAGTGGGACGACGTGAAGGCCACCATGCCCAGGGACCTGGCCCACATCATTCCCTGAGGCGCCGGCACGATTCCCTGAGGCGCCGGCACGCGCGACGGCCCGCTCCACCCCGGTGGGGCGGGCCGCACGCCGCCCGCCCCGGCCCCGGGCTGTTCGGCCTACCGCCGGTCGTCGCCTGTTCGGAACGGCGGCGGTCGTCGGCTGTTCGGTGCGGCGCTGCGCCCAGGAGTCGCCCACCAGCCCGACAAGCCGTCGACCACGGGCACCACGACGCTGCCGTCGGTCGTCGGCTGCGCGGCCTACCGTCGGTCGGCCGGCGACGGGCCGTCGGCGGGCCGGTGGCCGCCGTCGTCGTCGGTGACCCGGCCGACCGGCTCGCGGCCGGCGTCGTCGGGGACCCGGCTGACCGGGCGGCCGGCGCGGCGGGCGAGCGCCGCGAAGGCGGTGGCGTCCACGACGGCCGCGCCGCCCGGATCGTTGTTGAAGTAGACGTACGTCGGTTCGTCGTCGCCGAACGCCTCGGCGAGCCGGCGCACCCAGGAGGCCAGCGAGGTGCGGCCGTAGCGGGGCCACGGCCGGGCCCGTCCCTCGTGCAGGCGCAGGTAGCCGAAGTCGGTGGTGCGCCAGCGCGGCGCGACGGGACGGCCGAGCCGGTCGGCCCAGACCAACGCCGCCCGCCGCCGCTCCAGCACCGCCCGGGTGGTGTCGGTCCACCACGACGGGTGGCGCGGCTCCACCGCGACCCGCACGTCGGCCGGGAAGAGCCGCAGGGTGGCGTCCAGCGTCGCCGGGTCGGCGGGCAGGTTCGGCGGCAGTTGCAGCAGCACGGGGCCGAGCCGGTCGCCCAGCGCGGTGGCCCGACCCAGGAAGCGGGCCACCGGCTCGGCCGGGTCCCGCAGCCGCCTGACGTGGGTCAGGAAGCGGCTCATCTTGACCGCCACACAGAAGTCCTCCGGCGTGCGCGCCCGCCAGGCGGCGAAGGTGTCCCGCTCCGGCAGCCGGTAGAACGCGTTGTTGACCTCGACCGTGGCGAAGCGGGCGGCGAAGTGCTCCAACCAGAGCCGCTGCGGCAGCCCCTGCGGGTAGAGGCGGCCCCGCCAGTCGCGGTACTGCCACCCGGACGTGCCGAGCAGGATCATCGGCCCGGCCCTACCAGAGGTCGAAGTGGAACACCTCGAACGCGGCGCCGTAGCGGACGCCGAGCCGGGCGCCGGCGGGCCGGCCCAGCCCTTCGAGGAACTCCTCGGCGTCGAAGCTGCCGTCGCCCAGCCCGGCCAGGTACGCCTCGTGCGCCCGCAACGAGGCGAGGCCCCGGTCGAAGGTGTCGGTCACGTCCACCCCGTGCGCCGCGAGCGGGGAGGAGGCGGCCCAGACCTGGCGCACGCCGTTCCACGGCTCGACGCCGTCGGTGAGCTGCTCCGGGAAGACCCACCGGTTGCCGGCGTCGCGGACCGCGTCCAGCACGGCCCGGCCGGTGGCGATGTGGTCGGCCTGGTTCAGCGCGTACGCCCCGTCCCAGGTGTCGCGGAAGTTGTTGGTGACGACGATCTCGGGGCGGTGCCGGCGTACCACCGCCGCGAGCTCCCGGCGCAGCGGCACGCCGTACTCCAGGACGCCGTCGGGCAGGCCGAGGAACTCCACCGTGTCGACGCCGACCAGCGCGGCGGACTCCCGCTGTTCGCGCTCGCGCACCTCCCGGGCCCGCGGCGGCGGCATCCCGTCGATGCCGGCCTCGCCGCTGGTGACCAGGCAGTAGACGACCTGCTTGCCCTGCCCCGTCCAGCGGGCGACGGCGGCGGCCGCGCCGAACTCCAGGTCGTCGGGGTGCGCCACGATCGCCAGGGCGCGCTGCCACTGCTCGGTCACCGGCTCCAGCGGCCCGGGTGCCTCGGTCATCGCCACCTCCACGTCCGACCGGACCATCGTGCCACCGCCGGCCCCACCACGCCGCCCGGCGCGGCCGTCCCCGGGCGGCGCAGGTTGACGGGAGACCGTGCGGATGCCAGCATGTGGAAGCGCTCCCATCGACCGATGTCGCCCTCCGCCGCCCGCACCGGGCGGCCCGACGAAGGACAGGGACCGCATGCGCACCCACCCCCACCGACCCGGTCGGATCCGACCGGCGCTGCTGGCCGCCGTGCTGGCCGCCGGCGCCGTCCTCGCCGTCGGCCACGGCATCAGCCGCCCCGACGCCGCCGAGGCGGCCACCACGCTGAAGAGCCTCGCCGACGCCAAGGGCCGCGACATCGGCGTGGCCATCGACCCCGGCCGCCTCACCGAGGCCCCGTACAGGCAGATCGCCGACAACGAGTTCAACCTTGTGGTCGCCGAGAACGCGATGAAGTGGGACGCCACCGAGCCCGCCCGCGGCCAGTTCAGCTTCGCCCAGGGCGACGCCGTGGCCGACTACGCCGCGTCCGGCGGCAAGCGGCTCTACGGACACACCCTGGTCTGGCACTCCCAGCTGCCCGGCTGGGCCGCCGAGCTGCCCGGGCCCGAGCTGCTCGCGGCGATGCGCGCCCACATCGCCGGAGTCGCCGGCCACTACCGGGGCAAGGTCGTCGCCTGGGACGTGGTCAACGAGGCGTTCGCCGACGGCGGCTCCGGCGGCCGGCGCGACAGCGTCTTCCAGCAGCGCATCGGCGACGGCTGGATCGAGGAGGCGTTCCGCGCGGCCCGGGCCGCCGACCCCGGCGCGAAGCTGTGCATCAACGACTACAGCACCGACGGGGTGAACGCGAAGAGCACCGCGATCTTCAACCTGGTCCGCGACTTCAAGGCCCGCGGCGTGCCCATCGACTGCGTCGGCTTCCAGGCGCACCTGATCGTCGGGCAGGTCCCCGGCGACCTCCAGGCCAACCTGCAGCGCTTCGCCGACCTCGGCGTCGACGTGCGGATCACCGAACTCGACATCCGGATGCCCACCCCCGCCAGCGCGGCCAACCTGGCCACCCAGGCCGCCGACTACCGGCGGGTGGTCAGCGCCTGCCTCGCGGTCGCCCGCTGCGCCGGCGTCACCACCTGGGGGATCACCGACAGGTACTCCTGGATCCCGTCGGTCTTCCCCGGCCAGGGCGCCGCGCTGATCTGGGACGACAACTACGCGCCCAAGCCGGCGTACCAGGCGGTGGCCGAGGCGCTCGGCGGCGGCGCCACCCCGACCCCGACCACGCCCGCCCCGAGCACCCCCGCCCCCGGCACCGGCTGCACAGTGGCCTACGTGCCCAACTCGTGGAACAACGGCTTCACCGCCGAGGTACGCGTCCGCAACGACGGCACGACACCGGTCGCCGGCTGGACGGTCGCCTTCGGCTTCACCGCCGGCCAGCGGGTGACCAACGCCTGGAACGCCACCGTCACCCAGAACGGCGGCCAGGTCGAGGCCCGCAACGCGAGCTGGAACGCGGCCATCCCCGCCGGCGGCACCGTCAGCTTCGGGTTCCAGGGCACCCACGGCGGCACCAACCCGTCGCCGTCGGCGTTCACCCTCAACGGCACGCCCTGCCGTACCGCCTGAGCAGTCCCGCCGAGCCGGGCGAACCGCCGGTGCGAGCCGGGCCGGACGTCTACGGTGGGTTAGAGAAGATCGCGCGTGGGGTACCACCCGCTGCACGACGGACCCCGGCGCAAGGCGGGGCGGCACATCCCGAGGGAGCACCGATGGCACTCAACGACGACGACATCCAGACCACCGGCGGTGGCGGCTCCGAGGGCCCGGCCGACGGCGGCGCGACCCCCGGCCAGCAGGACGGCGGCGCCGACGGTGGCGCCGACCGCGGTGTCGAGCGCGGCGCCGACAAGGGCGCCGACCAGGGCGCCGAGGGCCCGGCCGACGGCGGGGCCACCCCGGGTCAGCACGACGGTGGCGCGGACGGCAGCGCGGAGGGCCCGGCCGACGGCGGCGCGACCCCGGGGCAGCACGACGGCGGCGCCGACGGCAGCGCCTGAGCGGCACGCCATGACGCACATCGACCCGCCGGGCGGC
>NZ_JBSGDY010000246.1:0-6765 GCF_053602615.1 Micromonospora sp. NPDC004336 | reverse complement strand
CTTCCGGCATCGCCAACCTCCACAACATCATCCTCGCTGGCTGACCGCCGGCCGATGCCGGACAACGCCTTCACTGAGTTACGAGACGTCCCTTAAGGGCGGGGGTTGAAAGCGTCTCGCGGTAAGGTCGGACGTGCTTCTCAACGTGCCGAAAGGGCAGCTCGTATTGCGCTGCCTCGGCTTCGGACCGTTCGCCGAAATCTATGGCCCAGCGAGGGGGCGTCAGATCGGGTTCTGAGTTTACGTCGTCTCCAGACAAGTACGGGAATAGCACTTCCTTGTACCGTGGATCCCGCTCCATCCACGCCGCCGCAGTAGTCGGATCGATAATGAATCCAGTGCCTCGAAGTTTACATCCAAGGAAGCATCCGCCGGTGTTCTCGGTAAGTTGCTCAGGGTCGTGTTGAGGGCCGTCTCCTGGTTCGAGGAATGTAGAGATCCATTTGGTTGGAATGCTATTGGCTATTTTGACCGCTGCCTCGGAAACTCTCTGGCGGGTGCCCCACACCGCAGCAAACTCGATGTTTGCGCTAGAGGACGGCCATGGGGCGCTTTGTATGGCTCGGGTGATCTCAAGTCCGTCCTTTACGATTCTGTCTAATGCGATTTCTCGACTGGCCACCTGCGCAATCGTATTCGTAGCAATCAGGCCGATTGTTCCATGCTGATTTAGAAGCGCAAACGCCCGCAAAAAGAAGTACGCGACAAGGTCAGCGTTTCCCTTCTGTTGAGCGGCAAGCTGATTGATTAGCCATTCGCGTACGTTCTGCCCAACCGCTGGCGTAATCTTTTTTCCCATCAGGAAGGGTGGGTTTCCAATGATTGCGTCAAAGCCCTTGTGATCAATCAGAACATCGGGTACCTCAAGTACCCAATGTAGTGGCTGCCAGCGTTTATCGTCGGTCTCAACAGTGGGCATCAGCCCTGCCGTAAGGATAGCCTTGAGCTGGCGTGGGTCTGGCGTCGTATCGTCGTGTGGGAACGCTGCATCCACAGCCTCGGCAAGGTTCTCGTATGCTTCGTCGAGGGCTTTACCGGGTTTGCCGCCGAGGCGGAGCCCGGCAGCGATTACCCCGTCGGCCGCGATGCGTAGGTCGGCAGTGAGCTTGCGAGTCTGATTTAGCTGGCGCTGCTTGGCGGCGGCGCTGCGCATGGGGTCGTGTTCGCGTACCTCACTGGCAAGGTCACGTCGGAGGTCTACGGCCCGCCGGATGGTGGCGTCCACATTCTGGGCAGTCAGCCTGGCCTGTCGGTGGGTCGGTGCCTCGATGTGCAGGGTGCGGAGCTGGCGTAGGTCGGTGAGGCCGAGTAGGGAGTTGCCGTGCAGGATTTTGTCGTCGACGAACGAGAAGGGCAGGTCGCGGTCGAGGGAGACCAGCCAGAGCGACAGCTTGCACATCTCGACGGCCATCGCGTTGATGTCGGCGCCGTACAGGCAGCGGGCGACGACCTCGCGGATCGCGTGTTGGCCGAGGTCGTGCCGGTGGGCGTTGGCGGGGTCCTCAGCGATCCATGCCTCGACGAGACGGGCGGCGAGATAACGTGCTGCGGCGACCAGGAATGCGCCGGAGCCGGCGGCGATGTCGGCCACCTTGAGGTTGAGGATCTCGTCCGACCCGCGCAGTCTCCACGCGCCGCTGCTCTCGGGGACCTGTAGAGGACCGGGGGAGTAGCAGAGCGGTTCGAGCGCGTGCTGGACGACCTCCTCGGCAAGGTCTTTCGGGGTGTAGTGGGCTCCGGCGTTGCGTCGTGACGGCGTCTCGGTGACCACTAGGCCGCCGTCTAGGACGACGGTGGGGCGGTCGCGCAGGTCGGGCCGGGTGATGGCGGCCCATGGCAGCAGGCGTGCGCGCAGGTCGTCGTCATCGGTCACCGCGCGCAGCATGCGGTCTGCGTCGTCGCCGGGCGTGGCCGCGAGGCGCTTCGCCAACGCGTTCGCGCTCGGCGGGGTGGCAGCGGGCTGGTTCTCCTTGAGCCAGGCGATGATCGCGGTGGCCAGTTTCGCCGAAGTCGCATTGGCGTCAGCGAGCTGCTCCAGCACGGTCAGCGGGATCTCCGGTTCCGCTCCGGTGGCACCGACAATGCCGACCTGGGTGTCGCCGGTGACCCACGTGCAGGAGTAGCCGAGCAGCCCTTCGTAGATGTAGCCGATCTGTTCCACGTCGACGTCCCGGAACGAGATCCGGCGGGCGTCGCCGCCCTTGAGCTCGGCGACCTGCACCGAGCGTAGGACGTGCAGCATTACCCGGTCGGAGACGGGCATGGCGAGGGTGCCGTTGTCGTTCGCGGCGATCAGGAACGGATACCGGTCCGGGTCGAAGAGCGATCCGCCGTACGCGGGCATCCGCATGTTCTCGAACGACGCGCCCCGGTAGAGGGCCTGGCTGGTGGCGAGCAACCGGTGCCAGGTCAGATAGGTGCTGTCCAACGATTCCTCGCCGTCGCGCAGCCGGCGCTGTTCCAGGTCGTCGAGTTCACCGCTGATGCCGTACCCCTGCAGGAAGAGCTCGCTCTGCGGCAGCAGGCCGCGCTCCTCGGCGAAGAGCAGGAAGACGACCCGCATCATGACCGTGACGGCCGCGGAGTAGGTGTCGTGCGGGTTATCCGGGAGCGGATCGCGCAGGCCGCGCCTGTGGTGGTCGGCGGCGGTCTCGGCGAACGCCTGGATCAGCAGCTCGACGGCGCGGCGGACCTGGGCGCCGAGAGCTTCGGTGATCTCCTCGGCGGCGGCGACGGACTCCTCGAACAGCTTGGGGAGCCGCTCGTTCGGGTCACCGCCGATGATGTACTGCCGGGCGACGACGGTGAGGAAGGCGTTGCGGGCCAACGGTTCCTCGACCCAGGTCTGGGCGTCGACGATGCCGGAGGCGACCATCGCGTCCGGCCGGGCGCAGACCAGCGCCCACCAGCGGCCGTCGGTGACGATGCCGATCGCGATGCCGGCGCCGCGCAGCATCGCTTCCATCCGGTCGATGGCGGTGGCGGCCCAGCCGTCGGTGCCGGTGGCGTGCAGGCTGTCGCACTTGTCGACCACGCCGACCAGCGCGCCGATGCCGTCCGGCCCGTGCAGCGCGGCCTGCGGGGTGACGGAGATCCTCCGGTCGGGCGAATGCGCAGTCACCCCGGGCGCGCAGTCGGGACCCCAGGCCAGTGAGGTACGCCATCCGACGACGTTCCGCAGGACGGTCTGCACCCAAACGTCGCGGACCTCGGCGTACTTGGCCTGAACGATCTCGTCGTCCGGGTCGATGTCGAGGGCTTCCCAGGCGTGGTCGAACGCCGGCCTGGCCTCGCGGAGGACGTCGAGGCGTTCGGGGCCCAGGGCGGGTATGCCCTGCGGCCACACCCGCTTCAGCGGCGGGATCGCCAGGAACGGGCCGTCTGTCTCGACCAGTTCCAGCCACGCCCGGTGCAGCTCGCTGGCCGTCTTCGGGCGGTAGGTACGGGCGGTCCGCATCAGCGTGAACCTCCTCGCTGGGCGTCGGCCGGGGTGAGCGCGAACACCACCGCCGCGGCGGTGGTGTGTGGCTTGACGTCGCGGTACCGCTCGGTGATCGCCGCGATCTCCCGCTGCTCCTCGTCGCCGAGCTCGTCCTGCCGGCGGCGCATCGTTTCGATGTCGCGGCGGCGCTGCCGCTGCTGATCATCGGGGAAGAGAGCAAGTTGGTCCTGCATCTCGGCGCTGGTGAGCTGGTCCAGCGACTCGTTCAGGTTGCGGCGGAACGCGGCGAAGATCTCCCGCGCCCGGGTGACGTCGGCCTCCTCGCGTTTAGCGAGCTGGTCGTTGACCCGCTGATGGCGGGACTCGGCACGTTGCGTCATCGAGTCGAGCAGCCGGACCCGCAGCGGGGACGCCGGCTCGTTCCACTCTCTGGCCAGGTCGGCGCGGACGTCTGCAGCGGCCAGCGTCAGCCTGCCGGCGTCAAGGGCTTGGTCAAGCAGTTGCTCGGCGCGTTCCTCGGCGATGGCACGGCGGCCCCGAAGGCGTACGCCGGCGAGGAAGATCTCCTCGTGCAGGCGCAGCCCACCCCGGCCGACCAGCACCATCCGGGTGACGGCCGCGACGAAGGACTCCTCCAACCCATCCACCACGACCGCCGTGACCCGGTGCAACGGCGCGTCCGCACTCCACAGCGACCGCCGCAGCAGCCTCTGGGCCTTCTTCACCAGCGGATGACCCAGGTGGACGTAGACCAGGTCCTTACGCCCTGCCGCGGCCTTGTCGTCGAACGTGATCGGCCGCAATACGCCAGGCTCGGAGCGGGTGTCCAGACCCTTTAACGTCGACTGCCAGGCCGGACCGAGCGGCGGCACGGTGAACACGGCTGCGTCGGTCCGGTCGTCGCCGGCCACCACCAGGGGCGGCTGGTGGCTGATCCGCAGCGCGGTGTCGACCACCCGCCGCAGATTCTCCGGCTCCAGGTGCAGCTCCGCCCGACTGTCGGCGTAGCCCTTTTCCAACTGAGTCAACCGGCTGTTCAGGTCCAACCCGCCGGCCAACGCCTTGTTGATCACGGCGTTACCGTCGAGCGCGACCTTCTTACGCCGTCCCGCGGACGAACGGGTGAAGTGCTCCTGGATCTCGTCGGCGATGACCTGGTTGACCGACCCGAGGTCACGCGCGACCGTCACCACCTTGCGGGCGATCCGGCCCATGAACTCCATGTCTGCGCTGTACAGCGTCGCCGAGCGGTCCGGGGAGAACTGGAACACCAGTGGGGTCTGCTGCTGCCCGTACCGGTCGATCCGACCGATTCGTTGTTCCAGCCGTGACGGGTTGAACGGGATGTCCAGGTTGATCAGCCGGTGGCAGTGGTCCTGGAGGTCGATGCCTTCACCGGCTGCGTCGGTGGC
Organism: Micromonospora sp. NPDC004336; assembly: GCF_053602615.1. Lineage (NCBI taxonomy): Bacteria > Bacillati > Actinomycetota > Actinomycetes > Micromonosporales > Micromonosporaceae > Micromonospora > Micromonospora sp. NPDC004336. The sequence goes on along the minus strand of NZ_JBSGDY010000246.1, from coordinate 1,911 downwards.
CAGCAGCACCCGCACGGGGTTCTTTGCCGACGGCTCGGTGGTGAAGTGCTCGCGGATCAGCTCGCGCTCGTCGGTCGGCGTCTGCCCCTGGATGACTTCCAGCACGTCGCCGTAGCCCTGCTGCACCAGCACCCGGTGTACCCACTCCAGAGTGTGGGCGTATTCGGTGAACACCACGACGCGCTCGTTGGACCAGAATCCGCCCGGTCGGCAGATCGCGTCCAGGGCCGTGATCAGCTCATCGAGGCGAGAGTCGGGTCGACTTTCGAAGCTCAGGCCCCACTCGGCCAGTCGCTGCAACTCGCCTGGCGCGGCGGCGACTAGCGGGTCGGTGGCCTTGCTGTACCGCAGGGCCGTCGCCTCGTTCTGCTCCCACAGGCCTTCCTCCTCGTCGGCCTGCCCCTCACCGAGGATGTCGTCGTAGTCCCAGTCCGTCGGCGCCTGGCCCACCGACCGCGCGACGAGGTACGACTGCAAGGTCATGCCGAACGCCCACGGGCTCGACAAAAACCGCTTCTTGAACAGCATCGCCGTGATGTCGCCGGACTCGCCGGTCCCGTTCGCCTTCGCACTCTCGGCGAGAATCCGATCCAGCAGAGCGAACATCTCCTGCTCGTCGGCGCGCGGTGTGAACGGGATGATCCGCAGCTCCCGCGGCCGGAAACCCTTCTCCGGCAGGTCCGACTTCAACCGCCGAACCGTCACCTCCCGCAACGCCCGTTCGTCCAGCAGCGCGCCACGGCTGAAGCGGCGCGAATCGATCATTTCCAACAGCGCCGTGAACGACTCCGGATGCCCGTTGTGTGGCGTGGCGCTGAGGAACAGGCGGTGCTCGCACTTGTCCGCCAGATCCCGGACTGCGGTCGTGCGCTGCGTGTCGACGGCGTAGCCGCGCCCACCACCGATCGACGACGGGCTGGCCGGCGCGACGTGGTGCGCCTCGTCCACGATCAGGATGTCGAACGCGTACCGCCGGGCGGTCTTCGTGTTCGCCGCCTGCGCGTACACGTCACGCAGCATCCGCTGGGCTCGCACCTGCGGCAGCCACGCCATGCTCACGATCACCCGGGGATAGAGCTGGAACGGGTTCGCGTGCAGGCCGTAGCGGCGCCGTACCTCCCGCATCATCTCGCTGTTGATGATCGTGAAGTCCAGACCGAACTTGTCCCGCATCTCGTCTTGCCACTTCAGGGACAAGCTTGGCGGGCACACCACGATCGCGGTACGCGCCCGGTGCCGCAGCAGCAGCTCCTGCACCACCAAGCCGGCCTCAATGGTCTTGCCCAAGCCGACATCGTCGGCCAGCAGCAGGTTCGTCCGGGGCGAGGACAGCGCCCGGCGCAGCGGTTCCAGTTGGTAAGCCTCCACCGCCACACCGCTGTGGAACGGCGCCTGCACGCTACGGTCGTCCGCCGAGGTCACCGCGCCCCAGCGCATCGCGTCGACGAACCCGGCGAGGGTGTTCGGGTCGTCGAAGGCGTCCGGGTTGACCTGCGTAGGTAGTCCCTGAGCGGGCGTGACCGTGTGGCCGACCTCCAGCTCCCAGACGACCGTCAGCTCCTCACCCAGGCGGTCCTCGTCGAGCGCCTGAAGGGTCACCGCGTGGTTTAGCGAGGCCACGGCTTCGTCTGCCGGGCTCCGCGGCAGCCCCTGTGGTTGCACCCGCGCAACCGCCCAGGTTGAGCCGCGTACCTCGACTACTTGTCCCAGCTGGGGAACCGGGCGGGCGATGTCAGTCTTTGGCGATAGAGCCGCAATGGCGGTTGTGGGGACCACCCGCAGACCATAGTGGACATACCCAGGGTCGTCACACTAGCTTGATCTTTAACCTGCTGGGCGGTGGCATCGACCCCGGCTGATCATGGGGACAGCCCTTGATCGATCATTCCTCTTGTCTAGGGAAGAAGATCG
>NZ_JBSGDY010000245.1:0-6766 GCF_053602615.1 Micromonospora sp. NPDC004336 | reverse complement strand
GAGGCCCGCGCGGCCCTCGACGGCCACGGCGGGGAGCAGCCGGGCGGCGCGGCCGACGGCCTGCGGGAGCACCTGCGCACCCTGCCCCGCGCCGAGCAGGGCCGGCACCTCGTCGACCTGGTACGCAACCACGCCGCCGCCGTGCTCGGCCACCAGGGCACGGACCGGGTCAAGCCGCAGCGCGCGTTCAAGGAACTCGGGTTCGACTCGCTGACGGCGGTCGAGCTGCGCAACCGGCTGACCGGCGCCACCGGCCTGTCGCTGCCCGCCACGCTCGTCTTCGACTACCCGAACCCGGCGGTGCTCGCCGAGCACCTGCGCGACGGGTTGCTGCCCGAGGCGCGGCAGGCCGACGACGGCGACCCGGCGGAGGCGGCCGTACGGCAGGCGCTGGCGGGCATCCCGCTCGCCCGCCTCCGCGAGGCCGGGCTGCTGGACCTGCTGCTCAACCTCACCGACGCCGACGGCGGCGACGACGAGTCCAGCACCGACGAGGCCCTGGACCTCGACGAGATGGACGCCGACACCCTCGTCAGGCTGGCGCTTGACGGAACCGAATCCTGACCGTTGTCCCCAGTACGGAGCTCATGATGTCTACGTCCGCAGACAAGGTCGTCGAGGCGCTTCGCGCGTCGCTCAAGGAGACGGGCCGCCTCCGCCAGCTCAACCAGCAGCTGACCGCCGCCGCCCGGGAGCCGATCGCGATCGTCGCGATGTCCTGCCGCTACCCGGGCGGCGTCGCCAGCCCCGAGCAGCTCTGGGACCTGGTGGCCTCCGGCGGCGACGCGATCGGCGGCTTCCCGACGGACCGGGGTTGGGACCTGGACAACCTGTACGACCCGGACGCCGACCGGGCCGGCCGCTCCACCACCCGCGAGGGCGGCTTCCTCTACGACGCGGCCGACTTCGACGCCGAGTTCTTCGGCATCTCGCCGCGCGAGGCCGTGGCGATGGACCCCCAGCAGCGGCTGCTGCTGGAGACGTCGTGGGAGGCGTTCGAGCACGCCGGCATCGCGCCCGCCTCGATGCGCGGGCAGAAGGTCGGCGTCTTCGTCGGCACCGCCGCCAACGGCTACGGCATGGGCCCGCAGAGCGAGGCCGAGGGCGCCGACGAGGGCTACCTGCTGACGGGTACGGCCACCAGCGTCGTCTCCGGGCGGATCGCGTACGCGCTCGGCCTGGAGGGCCCTGCGGTCACGGTCGACACCGCCTGCTCGTCGTCGCTGGTCGCGCTGCACCTGGCCTGTCAGGCGCTGCGGCAGGGCGACTTCGACCTGGCCCTCGCCGGCGGCGTCTGCGTGATGGCCACCCCCGGCCCGTTCGTGGGCTTCTCCCGGCAGCGGGGGCTCGCCCCCGACGGCCGGTGCAAGTCGTTCGCCGCCGCCGCCGACGGCACGGGCTGGTCCGAGGGCGTCGGCATCCTGCTGGTGGAGCGGCTGTCGGACGCCCAGCGCAAGGGACACCCGATCCTCGCCGTGATCCGGGGCAGCGCCGTCAACCAGGACGGGGCCTCCAACGGGCTGACCGCCCCGAACGGGCCCGCCCAGCAGCGGGTGATCCGGCAGGCCCTCGCGAACGCCCGGCTGACCAGCGCCGACGTGGACGCCGTCGAGGCGCACGGCACGGGCACCGTCCTCGGCGACCCGATCGAGGCGCAGGCGCTGCTCGCCACGTACGGGCGGGACCGGCCCGCTGACCGGCCGCTGCTGCTGGGCTCGATCAAGTCGAACATCGGCCACAGCCAGTCCGCCGCCGGTGTGGCCGGCGTGATCAAGATGGTGCTGGCGATGCGGCACGGGCTCGTGCCGGCCACCCTGCACGTCGACGAGCCGACGCCGAAGGTGGACTGGTCGGCCGGCGAGGTGTCGCTGGTGACCGAGGCGCGGCCGTGGCCGGCGACCGACCGTCCCCGGCGCGCGGCGGTGTCGTCGTTCGGCATCTCCGGCACCAACGCCCACACCATCCTGGAGGAGCCGCCCGCCCCCGACGGCGCTGCCCCCGCCCCCGACGGCGCGGCCCTCGCCGGCGCCAGACCGGCGCCCGCCGGCGCCCTGCCGGCGGTGCCCGTGCTGCTGTCCGCCCGGTCGGCGCCCGCGCTGGCCGCGCAGGCGGGCCGCTGGGCGCGGTGGCTGGACGCCGACGAGACCCTCCGCCCGGCCGACGTCGGCTGGTCGTCGGTGGTGTCCCGGTCCGCGCTGGAGCACCGCGCGGTGCTCACCGCCGCCGACCGCGAGGAGCTGCTGGCCGGGCTGCGCGCCCTCGCCGCCGGGCAGCCGTCCGGCGCGGTGGTCGCCGGGCAGGCCGCCGACCGGGGCCCCCTCGCGGTGCTCTTCTCCGGGCAGGGCGCGCAGCGCGCCGGCATGGGCCGGGAGCTGTACGCGCAGTTCCCCGCCTTCGCCACCGCCCTCGACGAGGCGTGCGCGCGGCTCGACCCGCTGCTGCCGCGCCCGCTGAAGCAGGTGCTGTTCGCGCCCGAGGGCTCCGCCGAGGCGGAGCTGCTGGACCAGACGGTGTTCACCCAGGCCGGACTCTTCGCCGTCGAGGTGGCCCTGTTCCGGCTGGTGGAGTCGTTCGGCGTGGCTCCGGATCTCGTGGGCGGCCACTCGATCGGCGAGGTCGCCGCCGCGCACGTCGCGGGCGTGCTGTCCCTGGGTGACGCGTGCGCGCTGGTCGCCGCGCGCGGCCGGCTGATGCAGGCGCTGCCCGCCGGCGGCGGGATGCTGGCGGTGGCCGCCGACGAGGCGGCGGTGGCCGCGTCGATCGCCGACCTGACCGACCGGGTGGGGATCGCGGCGGTCAACGGGCCGACGTCGGTCGTCGTGTCCGGCGCCGTCGACGCCCTCGACGAGGTCGAGCGGCACTGGCGGGAGCGGGGCGCGCGGACCCGGCGGCTGCGGGTCAGCCACGCGTTCCACAGCCCGCTGATGGAGCCGATGCTCGACGGGTTCCGGGCCGTCCTCGACGGGCTCACCTTCGCCGCCCCGACGCTGCCGATCGTGTCGAACGTGACGGGGACGCTCGCGGATCCCGCCGAGATCCGCACGCCGGAGTACTGGGTGCGGCACGTCCGCGAGGCCGTCCGCTTCGCCGACGGGGTCGCCGCCCTGCGCGCCGCCGGCGCGGACACGTTCCTGGAGGTCGGCCCGCAGAGCGTGCTGACCGCGATGACCCGCGAGGTGCTGGACCGGCACGCCCCGGCGGACGCCGACGAGGCCGCGCCGGTCGCGGTGCCCGTGCTGCGCGCCGACCGGGCCGAGGCCCGGGCCCTGCTCGCCGCCCTGGCCGAGCTGCACGTCGCCGGGGTGCCCGTCGACTGGCCGGCCCGCTACGCCGGCGCCGGCGCGCGCCGGGTCGCCCTGCCCACGTACGCCTTCCAGCGACAGCGCTACTGGCCGGAGCGGATGCCGGCGGCGGCCACCGGCCCGGTCAGCCCGGACGTGGTGGACGTCGAGTTCTGGTCCGCGGTGGAACGCTCCGACGTGGCTGCCCTGGCCGCGCAGTTCGACGCGGCGGCCCTGGACGTGCTGGCCCCGGCCCTGCCGGTCCTGTCGTCGTGGCGCAGGGCGCGGCTGCGGGACGCGGTCGTCGACGGCTGGTCCTACCGCGTGGCGTGGAAGCGGACCGCCGCCCCCGCACCGGTCACCCCGTCGGGCCACTGGCTGCTCGTGGAGCCCGCCGACTACGCCGCCACCACCGAGTGGGCCGAGGCGCTGGCGGAGGCGCTGGCCGCCGCCGGCGGTGAGGTGTCCCGGCTGGCGGTGGACCCGCTCGCGGAGCGCGCCGACGTGACGTCGCGGGTGGCCGAGGCCGTGGGGGACCGGCGGTTCGCCGGCATCGTGTCCCTGCTGGGCCTGTCGGACGCGCCGCACCCCGGTCAGCCGGCGGTGCCGCTCGGCACGGCCGCCACGATGACGCTGGCGCAGGCCCTGCACGGCGCCGACGTGGCGGCGCCGCTGTGGACGGTGACCCGGGGCGCGGTCGGCACCGGGGACGCCGACCCGGTCCGCAGCGTCGCCCAGGGCGGCCTGTGGGGCCTGGCCCGGGTCGCCGGGCTGGAACACCCGCAGCTCTGGGGCGGCCTGGCCGACCTGCCGGACGCGCCCGACCGGGCCGACTGGGACGGCCTGGTGGGCGTCCTGACCGGCGGCGACGAGGACCAGGTCGCCGTACGTCCCGCCGGCGTCTTCGTGCGGCGGCTGGTGCGCGCCACGCCGGCGGCCGTGGGCGCGGTCGAGAGCTGGCAGCCGTCGGGCACCGTGCTGGTCACCGGCGGCACCGGGGCGCTCGGCGCCCACGTGGCCCGCTGGGCGGCGGCCAACGGCGCGGCGCACGTCGTGCTGACCAGCCGCCGGGGCGAGGACGCCCCGGGAGCGGCGGAGCTGCGCGACGAGCTGACCGGGCTCGGCGCCCGGGTGACCCTGGTCGCCGCCGACATGGCCGACCGCGCCCGCGTCGAGGCGCTGCTGCGCGACGTCGACGCCGATCCGGCGCCGCTGACGGCGGTCGTGCACGCCGCCGGGGTGGGCCAGCTGACCATGCTGGCCGACACCGACCTGGCCGGCCTGGCCGGGGTGCTCGACGGCAAGATCGCCGGCGCGGTGCACCTGGACGAGCTGCTGGGCGACCGGCCGCTCGACGCGTTCGTGCTCTTCTCCTCGATCGCCGGCATCTGGGGCAGCGGCGGACAGGCCGCGTACGCCGCCGGCAACGCCTTCCTCGACGCCCTCGCCGAGCGGCGCCGCGCCCGCGGCCTGGCCGCCACCGCCGTGGCGTGGGGACCCTGGGCCGACGGCGGCATGGCCAGCGGCGAGGGGCAGGAGCTGCTCGCCCGGCGCGGCCTCAGCCCGATGTCCCCGGCCCAGGCCGTGTACGCGATGCGCAGCGCCGTCGGCCGCGACGTGCCCTCGGTGACCGTGGCGGACGTGGACTGGTCCCTGTTCACCCCGGCGTTCGCCGCCGCCCGCCCCCGCCCCCTGCTCGACGACATCGCCGAGGCCCGCGACGCGCTGCGCGTGGTCGACGCGGCCGCGGAGGACGCCGCCGGCGGCGGGCTGCGCCAGCACCTGCTGACGCTGCCCCGCGCCGAGCAGGACCGGCACCTGACCGACCTCGTACGCACGCACACCGCCGCCGTGCTCGGCCACTCCGGCACGGACCTGGTCAAGGCCAACCGGGCCTTCAAGGAGCTGGGCTTCGACTCGCTGACCGCCGTCGAGCTGCGCAACCGGCTCAACGCCGCCACCGGGCTCACCCTGCCCACCACGCTGGTCTTCGACTACCCGAACCCGGCCGCCCTCGCCGACCACCTGTCGGCGGCGCTGCGCCTGCACGAGGTCGACACCGTCACCACCTGGGGCCCCGCCGGCCCGGTGGACGACGACCCGATCGTCATCGTCGGCATGAGCTGCCGGTACCCGGGCGGCGTCGCCAACCCCGACGACCTGTGGGACCTGGTCGCGACCGGGCGCGACGGCATCAGCGGGTTCCCCGGCGACCGGAACTGGGACATGGGCCGGCTGCTGGCCGTCGACGCCGACGGGCGACCGGTCTCGCACACCCGCGAGGGCGGCTTCGTCGACGGCGCCACCGCGTTCGACCCCGGCTTCTTCGGCATCTCGCCGCGCGAGGCCGTCGCCATGGACCCGCAGCAGCGCCTGCTGCTGGAGGCGTCCTGGGAGGCCATGGAGCAGGCCGGCGTCGACCCGGTCGAGCTGCGCGGCAGCCGTACCGGCGTCTTCGTCGGCGCCTCCCCGTCGGGCTACGGCGGCGCCGACGTACCCGCCGAGCTGGCCGGCTACCAGCTCACCGGCGGCGCGCACAGCGTCATCTCCGGCCGCGTGTCGTACGCCTTCGGGCTGGAGGGCCCGGCGGTGACCGTCGACACCGCCTGCTCGTCGTCCCTGGTGGCGGTGCACCTGGCGGCCCAGGCGCTGCGCGGCGGCGAGTGCGACCTGGCGCTGGCCGGCGGCGTCACCGTCATGGTGACCCCGGGCGCGTTCGTCGAGTTCTCCCGGCAGGGCGGCCTCGCCCCGGACGGGCGCTGCAAGTCCTTCGCCGCCGGCGCCGACGGCACCGGCTGGTCGGAGGGCGTCGGCGTGCTGCTGGTGCAGCGGCTCTCCGACGCCCGGCGCGAGGGCCGCCGGGTGCTCGCCGTGATCGCCGGCAGCGCCGTCAACCAGGACGGCGCGTCCAACGGCCTGACCGCCCCCAACGGGCCCGCGCAGCAGCGGGTGATCCGGCAGGCCCTCGCGAACGCCCGGCTGACCACGGCCGACGTGGACGCCGTCGAGGCGCACGGCACGGGTACGACCCTGGGCGACCCCATCGAGGCGCAGGCCCTGCTGGCGACCTACGGGCAGGACCGCCCCGCCGACCGGCCGCTGCTGCTCGGCTCGATCAAGTCGAACATCGGCCACAGCCAGGCCGCGGCGGGCGTGGCCGGCATGATCAAGATCATCATGGCGATGCGGCACGGCCTGCTCCCGTCGACCCTGCACCTCGACGAGCCGACCCCCCACGTGGACTGGTCGGCCGGTGCGGTGGCCCTGGCCACCGAAGCCACCCCGTGGCCGCAGGTGGACCGGCCGCGCCGGGCCGCCGTGTCGTCCTTCGGCATCAGCGGTACGAACGTCCACCTGATCCTGGAGCAGCCGCCCGCGCCCACCGACGGCGAGGAGCCGGACGCCGGCGACGAGCCGTCCCGCGTGCCGTCGGTGGTGCCGGTGCTGCTCTCCGCCCGCGACGCGGTCGGGCTGACGGCGCAGGC
>NZ_JBSGDY010000244.1:0-6951 GCF_053602615.1 Micromonospora sp. NPDC004336 | reverse complement strand
TCACGGTCCTGCCAGCTCGCGGCGAGCACGGTCACAGTGACCAGCAAGCCGAGGGCACCCGGGCGACGCCGGCACGATCCGGACCCGAGCCGCGCCCGTTCGGCCTGCTCCGGCGGCTGATCCCGGCTTGCCACCGGACGGCTGCCACGCGCCTCCACCGCTATACGCGTCGCGTATACGCGGTGTGTATAGTCGCGGCCATGTCGATCGGACAGACCTTCCTCGGCCTCCTGGAGGCCACCCCACGCCACGGCTACGACATCAAACGCCTCTACGACGAGCGCTTCGGCCACGCCCGGCCGCTCGCGTACGGGCAGGTCTACGCCACCCTCTCCCGGCTGCTGCGCAGCGGCCTGGTCGAGGTGGAGGCGGTCGAGCCCGGCGAGGGCCCCGAGCGCAAGCGGTACGCGATCACCGACGCCGGCGTCACCGACGTGGGGCAGTGGCTGGCCCGCGCGGAGAAGCCCGAGCCGTACCTGCAGAGCGTCCTCTACACCAAGGTGGTGCTCGCCCTGCTCACCGGCCGCTCGGCCGCCGACCTGCTCGACGTGCAGCGCGGCGAGCACCTGCGGATGATGCGCGAGCTGACCCGCCGCAAGCGCGACGGCGACCTCGCCGAGCAGCTCATCTGCGACCACGCCCTGTTCCACCTCGAGGCCGACCTGCGTTGGCTGGAGCTGACCGCCGCCCGCCTCGACGACCTCGCCGCGACGGTGCGGTCGTGAGCGCGCCGCTGCTGGCCGCCGAGGACCTGCACCGCTCCTTCGGCCCGACCCGGGCGCTCGCCGGCGCCAGCCTGCGCGTGCACCCCGGCGAGGTGCTGGCCGTGATGGGCTCCTCGGGCTCCGGCAAGTCCACGCTGCTGCACTGCCTCGCCGGCATCGTCCGGCCCGACTCCGGCCGCGTGCTCTACGCCGGCCGGGACCTGGCCGCCCTCACCGACGCCGAGCGCAGCGCGCTGCGCCGCGAGGAGTTCGGTTTCGTCTTCCAGTTCGGCCAGCTCGTGCCCGAACTGACCTGTCTGGAGAACGTGGCGCTGCCGCTTCGGCTCGACCGGGTCGGCCGGCGCGAGGCCGAGCGGCGGGCCGCCGAGTGGCTGGACCGCCTGGAGGTCGCCGAGGTGGCCGGCAAGCGGCCCGGCGAGGTCTCGGGCGGGCAGGGGCAGCGGGTGGCGGTCGCCCGGGCGCTGGTCACCCGCCCCCGGGTGGTCTTCGCCGACGAGCCGACCGGCGCGCTCGACTCGCTCAACGGCGAGCGGGTGATGCGGCTGCTCACGGGGGCCGCCCGGGAGACCGGCGCGGCCGTGGTGCTGGTGACGCACGAGGCGCGCGTCGCCGCGTACTCCGATCGGGAGGTGGTGGTGCGCGACGGCCGCACCCGCGACCTGGAGGTCGCGGCGTGACGCGCCTGCGCCACGGCGCGGCCGACCTCGCGATGGGCGCGCGGATGGCCTTCACCGGCGGTCGGGACGGGTGGCTGCGGGCCGTGCTCACCGCGGTCGGCGTCGGCGTCGGGGTGGCGATGCTCCTGCTCGCCGCCGCCGTGCCCGGCGCGCTCAACGCCCGCGAGGCGCGCGGCGACGCCCGCGACGACCTGCGGATGGGCGAGCCGATCCCGGCCGCCGCGAACACCCTGCTGATCCGCTACGCCGACACGGAGTTCCGGGGGCAGCCGGTGCGCGGCCGGATGTTGCGGCCCGAGGGTCCCGCGGCGCCGGTGCCGCCGGGCGTGGCGGCGCTGCCCGGCGCGGGCGAGGTGGTCGTCTCCCCCGCGCTGCGGGACCTGCTCGACTCCGCCGACGGCGCGCTGTTCGCGCCCCGGCTGGGCGGGGCCCGCGTCACCGGGGTCATCGGCGACGAGGGCCTGGCCGGCCCCCGCGAGCTGGCCTTCTACCTGGGCAGCGACCGGCTGAGCGTGGCGACCGGCGCGACCCGGCTGGACGCGTTCGGCGGCGGGCTGCCCGGCGAGCCCTTCGGCCCCGTGCTGATGGTGCTGGTGGTCGTCATCTTCGTGGTCCTGCTGCTGCCCATCGCGGTCTTCCTCGGCGCGGCGGTGCGCTTCGGCGGCGAGCGGCGCGACCGGCGGCTGGCCGCGCTGCGGCTGGTCGGTGCCGACGCCGCGATGGTCCGCCGGATCGCCGCCGGCGAGGCCGCCGCCGGCGCCCTGCTCGGCGTCGCGGCCGGCGGCGTGCTCTTCGCGCTCGGCCGGCAGGTGGTGCCGCTGGTCACCCTGATGGACCTCAGCGTGTACGCGGGCGACGTGCGCCCGCCGCTGCCGCTGGTCGCCGCCGTGGTGGTGGCGGTGCCGGCGCTCGCCGTCGTGGTGACGCTGGTGTCGATGCGCGCCGTGCTGGTCGAGCCGCTCGGGGTGACCCGGCGGGCGACGCCGGTGCGCCGGCGCCTGGCGTGGCGGCTGCTGCTGCCGGCCGCCGGGCTCGGACTGCTGCTGGCCGGCGCCGCCGACGTCACGCCGCTGGGCGCCGAGCGGCAGACGGCGGCAGGCGCGGTGCTGCTGCTGGTCGGCGTGGTCACCCTGCTGCCGTGGCTGACCGACCTGCTGGTACGCCGGCTGCGCGGCGGCCCCGTGTCGTGGCAGCTCGCGGTGCGGCGCATCCAGCTCGACAGCGCCGCCTCGGCGCGCCTGGTCAACGGCATCGCGGTCGCGGTGGCGGGCACCATCGGCTTGCAGATGCTCTTCGCGGGCGTCTCCGACCGGTTCACCTTCGACACCGGGCAGGACACCTCCCGGGGGCAGGTGCAGGTGCAGTTCCCGGCCGGCCCGGGTGCCGCCGCCGCGCTGGACCGGCTGGCCGCCGCGCCCGGCGTGACCCGCAGCAACACCACCCTGCTGACCGTGGTCGGGGTCGCCGGCAGCGACAGCTACGCCGACCTGCGGGTCGGCGACTGCGCCGAGCTGGCCGACTTCGCGCTGATCGACCGGTGCGCCGACGGCGACGTCTTCCTGGTCCGGGACGCCGAGTCCCCGCAGGCGGGCATCGGTCCGGGCGCGGCCGTCACGGTGCCGGACGCCGTCGGGTCGGCCTGGACGGTCCCCCGGGACGCCCGGGAGGTGCCGATCCGATCCGGCCCGGCCGGCCACCGGCAGACCACGGTGCTCGCCACGCCCGGCGCGGTCGACGCCGCCCGGCTGGGCCCGTTGCGCGGGGACGCGTACCTGCGGCTCGCGTCCGACCGGCCGGACGCGGTGGAGCACGTCCGCAACGTCGCCGCCGCTGCCGACCCGTTCGCCTCCGTCCTCACCCTGACCGAGACCAGGCAGGCCGACAGGTTCGTCAACGTCAAGCGCGGCCTCTACGTCGGCGCGGTGGTCACCCTGCTGCTGATCGGCGCGAGCATGCTGATCGGCGTGCTGGAGCAGCTCCGCGAACGCCGCCGGCTGCTGGCGATGCTGGTGGCGGTGGGCACCCGGCGCGGCACGTTGAGCTGGTCGGTGCTGTGGCAGACCGCCGTGCCGGTGGCGATCGGGCTCGTCCTGGCGGTGGCCTTCGGGCTGGGGCTGGGCGCGGTGCTGCTGCGCATGGTGCAGGCGCCGGTCACGGTCGCCTGGCCTGCGCTGGGCATCTCCACCGCCCTCGGCGCGGGGGTGATGCTGCTGGTCACCGGGCTCAGCCTGCCGACGCTGTGGCGGCTGACCCGGCCGGACGGCATCCGCACCGAGTGACCCCCGGCGCGGCCGGGTCACGGCATCCGCACGAGGCGTGCCGTGACCCGGCCGGGCGGCGTCCGCACCGGGTCACGGGGCCGTTTCAGGCCAGCCGGGGCCGCTCAGGCCAGCCGGGGCCGGCTCAGGCCGGCCGGGGCGGCGGCTCGACGCGGGCGAGCAGCTCGGCCAGGTGCACGGCGCGGACAGCCGACCGGCGCCGGCGCAGCCCGGTGCGCAACTGCCGCAGGCAGCCCGGGTTGACGGCCACCACCAGGTCCACCCCGGCGGCCTCGATCTCGTCGAGCTTCGCGTCCAGGATCCGCCGCGACTCCCTCGGCCGCAGCAGCGAGTACGTGCCGGCGGCCCCGCAGCAGGTGGCCGCCGAGGGCAGCTCGACGTAGTCGGCGACCTGGCGCAGCAGCGCCCGTGGCTCGGCGAAGACGCCGAGGCCGTTGCGCAGGTGGCAGGAGTCCTGCAGGGCCACCCGGGCGCGCCGACCGGCCACCCGCAGCTCGGCGCCGGCGGGCCGGGCGGCGAGCCAGGTGGACAGCTCCCGCACCCGGTCCCGGCCCAGCACCGAGGCGAGGTGCGCCGCGCAGCCGCCCGAGGTGGTGACGATCGTGCCCGGCAGCTCCGCGCCGAGGCGCCGGGCCATCCGCTCGCCGCCGGCCAGGTCGCCGTTGTGGGCGTGCAGCGCGCCGCAGCAGCCCTGCGCGGACGGTGCCGCCAGCGCCGGGTCGAGGGCCCGCGCGGCCCGGCCGACCGAGGGGAAGAGAACCCGCTCGAAGCAGCCGAGCATCAACTGCGCTCCCGGTGACGGCGCGGCCGGCGGGGTGGCGGCCGGGCCGTGGGCGGTGCGGCGGAGCAGGCCGAGCAGGCGCAGCAGCCAGCGCTGCTCGGCGAACAGCATCAGCGCCCGCGCGAGCAGCGGTCGTCGCCGGCCGCGCCACTGGTGCACCCGCCACTGCTCCAGCAGGCTGCCGTACTCCACGCCGGCGGGGCAGACCGGCTCGCAGGCGCGGCAGCCCAGGCAGAACGAGGACTGCTCGGCCAGCGTGTCGTCGTCCGGGGGCAGGGTGCCGTCCTGCAACGCCCGCATCAGGGTGATCCGGCCGCGCGGCGAGGACGCCTCGTCGCCGGTCATCGCGTACGTGGGGCAGGCCGGCAGGCAGAAGCCGCAGGAGATGCAGCGGGACAGCTGCTCCGGCTCGAACACGTCGCCCGTCATGAACCCAGCTTTCCGGGGTTGAGGATGCCCGCCGGGTCGAAGGCGGTCTTGATCCGCCGCAGCAGGGCGAGCTGGTCGTCGCCGAGCCGGGCGGCGAGGAACGGCAGCTTCGCCGCGCCGACCCCGTGCTCGCCGGTGATGGTGCCGCCGAGGTCGAGGGCGGCGGCGAAGACGTCGGCGAAGGCCGCCTCGGCCCGGCGTACCGCGTCGTGGTCCTCGGCGGAGTCGAGGACGCAGGTGGGGTGCAGGTTGCCGTCCCCGGCGTGGCCGAAGGTGGCGATGGCGACGCCGTGCCGCTCGGCGATCGCGTCGATCCGGTCGACCATCTCGGCGATCCTCGGCCGGGGCACGGTCGCGTCCTCCAGGATGGTCACCCCGCCCCGGCGGGACAGCGCCGGCAGCGCGCAGCGGCGTGCGGCCAGCAGCGCCTCGGCCTGGGCGACCTCGCGGGCGGTGGTGACCTCCACCGCGCCGGCCTCGACGCAGGCCGTGCCGATGCGGTCCAGGTGGGTGGCGACCAGGTCCGGCGGGCCGTCGTCGCCGAAGAGCAGCAGCGCCCCGGCGTCGGCGCGCAGCCCCAGGTGGGCGAAGTCCTCGACCGCCGTGATGCAGGCCCGGTCGAGGAACTCCAGGGTCGCCGGGACCACGCCGGCCCGGATCACGCGGGCGACGGCCTGCCCCGCCTCGGCGAGCGTCGGGAAGTACGCCACCCCGGTGTTGGACGACGCCGGGGCGGGCAGCAGCGCCACGGTCGCCTCGGTGATCACCGCGAGGGTGCCCTCGGAGCCGGTGAGCAGCCGCGTCAGGTCGTAGCCGGCAACGTCCTTCCACAGGCGGCCGCCGGTGCGGATCACCTCGCCGGTGGGCAGCACCGCCTCCAGGCCCAGCACGTAGTTGCGGGTCACCCCGTACTTCAGCCCGCGCAGCCCGCCGGCGCAGGTGGCGATGGTGCCGCCGACGGTGGCGACGGTGCGGCTGCCCGGGTCGGGCGCCCAGAGCAGGCCCCGTGCGGCGGCGGCGTCTGCGAGGGCGGCGCTGGTGACGCCGGGCTGCACCCGGGCGAGCAGTTCGTCGGCGCTGACCTCGAGGACGGCGTCGAGCCGGGTCAGCACCAGCACGATCCCGCCGCGCAGCGGCACGGTGGCGGCGCACAGGTTGGAGCCCGCGCCCCGGGGCACCACGGGCACCCGGTGCCGGGTGGCCAGGGCCAGCACGGCGGCCACCTCGGCCGTGTCGGCCGGGAACACCACCGCGTCGGGCCGGTGGGAGAACAGGGGCGTGGCGTCCCGCGCGTAGGCCACCAGGTCGCCGGCCGCGTCGTGCACGTGCGACGGGCCGACGATGCCACGGAGCTCGGCGAGGACGGTCGCGGACAGCGCCATGCCAGCCCTTCCCGGCGCGCCGGTCGCGCCCGTAGATTTCTTCCGGCTGTCGGCCGATGGTCGGCGACAGTTTTCAACGGGATCATAGAGAGCCGGACCGGTCAGGTGAAGACGCCGCCGGGGCCGGCGGTTACGGCGGCGTCCCGCCGACCGGGCCGGGCGGGCCGATGGGGACCGGGACCGCCGTCAGGCGACGTGGCGCAGGTAGCCGGCGAGCGAGGCGTCCAGCACCTCGCGGCCGGGGCGCGCCCACACCTCGGCGGAGAAGACCTCCACCTCGACCGGCCCGGTGTAGCCGGCCGCGTCGACGGCCTCCCGGAGCCGGCGCAGCTCGATGCAGCCGTCGCCGGGCAGCGCCCGGCCGAGCAGCACCCCCTCGGGCAGCGGGGTGACCCAGTCGCACACCTGGAAGGCGGCGATGCGCTCCCCGGCGCGGGCGATCTGCGCGTACGCGGTGTCGTCCCACCACACGTGGTAGGCGTCGACCACCACGCCGACGACGCCCGGGTCGAACCGTTCGGCGATGTCGAGCGCCTGGCCGAGGGTGGTCACCACGCAGCGGTCGGCGCAGAACATCGGGTGCAGCGGCTCGATCGCCAGGGTCACCCCGGCCGCCGCGGCGTGCGGGGCCAGCTCGGCGATCGCGTCGGCGACCCGGCGGCGGGCGCCGTCGAGGTC
>NZ_JBSGDY010000243.1:0-7017 GCF_053602615.1 Micromonospora sp. NPDC004336 | reverse complement strand
GTCGTCGCCGGCAGCGTGTCGTCGCACGGCGCGGGTCCGGTGTTCGTGTTCCCGGGTCAGGGCGCGCAGTCGGCGCGGATGGCCGCCGGCCTGGTCGGCCGTGCGCCGGTGTTCGACGCGCGCCTGTCCGAGTGCCAGCGGGCCCTGGCGCCCTACCTGGACGTCGACCTCGTCTCGGTGCTCACGGGTGAGGACGAGTCGTGGTTGGCGCGGGTCGAGGTCGTGCAGCCGGTGCTCTGGGCGGTCGGCATGGCCCTGGCCGCCGTGTGGCAGCACGCGGGCGTCACCCCGGCGGCGGTGATCGGTCACTCGCAGGGCGAGATCGGCGCCGCCTGCGTGGCGGGCATCCTCAGCCTGGATGACGCGGCGAAGGCCGTGGCGCTGCGGTCCCGTGCGCTGACGGTGCTGCGGGGCACGGGCACGATGGCGTCGATCGACCTGTCCGCCGAGGCGGTCGCCGAGCGTTTGCCGGCGTTCCCGGGCGTGGGCGTCGCGGCGGTCAACGGCCCCTCGACGGTGGTGGTGTCGGGTCCGCCGCAGCCCGTCGCCGACCTTGTCGAAGCCTGCCAGGCCGACGGGATCAGGGCTCGCCTGATCCCGGTGGACTACGCGTCGCACTCGGTGGCGGTGCGGGACGTCGCCGAGCAACTCCGTGCGGACCTGGCCGACGTGACCCCGCAGCCCGGCCACACCCGGCTCGTGTCGACGTTGACCGGGGACTGGGTCGATCCGGGGTCGATGACGGCGGGCTACTGGTACGACAACCTGCGGCAGACCGTGCGGTTCGACGCCGCGGTGCGGGTGGCGGTCGCCGCCGGCCACACCGCGTTCGTGGAGATCTCCCCGCATCCGGTGCTGACGATGCCGGTGACGGCGATCCTCGACGATGCCGGGGCGAGCGGGCACACGCTGGGCAGCCTGCGGCGGGGCGACGACGACGCGACGCGGCTGCTGACCAACCTCGCCACCGCGCACGCGATCGGCCTGCCCGTCGACCTGACGGCCGTGCTGGCGCCCACCGACGCCGTCGCGCTGCCCACGTACGCCTTCGAGCGGCGACGCCACTGGCTGGACGCGCCCGCGCACCGCGTCCGCGACGTCGGCTCCGCCGGCCTCCAGGACGCCGGGCACCCGCTGCTCAGCGCGGCCGTACCGGTCGCGGACGACCAGACGGTGGTGCTGACCGGGCGGCTGTCGGTGCGTACCCACCCGTGGCTCGCCGACCACGCCGTCGGCGGGGCGGTGATCGTGCCCGGCACCGGCGTCGTCGACATGGTGGTCCGGGCCGGCGACGAGGTCGACGCCGGCCAGGTGGGCGACCTGACCCTGGTCAGCCCGCTGGTGCTCCCGGCGACCGGTGCGGCTCAGGTGCAGGTGCGGGTGGGCCCGCCGAGCGACACCGGCGAGCGCACCGTGACCGTGCACTCCCGCCCCGAGGACGGCGGCGACGCCGGGTGGACCCGGCACGCCGAGGGCCTGCTGCTGCCGCAGCCGCCCGCCCCGACCGCCGAGCCCGTCCGGTGGCCCCCGGCCGACGCCGTGGAGGTCGAGGCCGACCTGGACGACTGGTACGTCCGGATGGCCGACGGCGGTCTCGGCTACGGCCCCACCTTCCGGGGCCTGCGCCGGGTGTGGCGCGGCGACGACGCGGCCTACGCCGAGGTGGCCCTGCCCGCCGAGGCGACCGCCGAGGCGTCCCGCTTCGGGCTGCACCCGGCCCTGTTCGACGCGGCCCTGCAGGCCGGCGGGGTCACCGGGCTCCTCGGCGACGCGGGCGACGCCTCCGGCGCGGGCTGGCTGCCGTTCGCCTTCCGATCGGTCGCCCTGCACGCCCACGGCGCGACCCGGCTGCGGGTGCGGCTCCGGTCGCTCGGCCCGGACACGGTCGCGGTGACCCTCGCCGACACCGCCGGCCAGCCGGTCGCCACCGTCGAGTCGCTGGCCTTCCGGCCGGTCGCCGCCGGCCGGGCCGACGAGGCCGCCGCGCTGCGCCGCACCTCGGTCTTCCACCTCGACTGGACGCCGCTGCCGGCACCCGACGCGGCGGCGGGGGAGCACCGCTGGGCGCTGCTCGGCGACGACACCCTCGGCCTCGCCGAGGCGCTGGCCGCCGCCGGGCACCCCGTCCGCGGCCACGCCGACCTGGCGACCCTGGTCGCCGCCATCGAGCGGTACGGGGACGTACCCGATGTGGTGCTGGACCTGCGGTCGGGGGCCGACCCGGACCCGGACCGGGCCGGGGAGGCCGCGCACGACGCGGCCCGGGACGCGCTCGCGCTCGTGCGGGGCTGGCTCGGCGAGCCCCGGCTGGAGCGGGCCCGGCTGGTCCTGCACACCCGGGGCGCGGTCGGCGCCGCGCCCGGCGAGGCCCCCCACGACCTGGCCCGGGCGAGCCTGTGGGGGCTGGTCCGCTCGGCGCAGTCGGAGCATCCCGGCCGGTTCACGCTGCTCGACACCGACGACGCCGCGGCCTCCCTCGCGGCCGTCCCGGCGGCCGTCGCCTCCGGCGAGCCGCAGCTCGCGGTCCGCGACGGCGCGCTGCTGGTGCCCCGGCTGGCCCGGTCGCGCGACGCCGGGGTGCTGCCGCTGCCGGCCGACGAGGTGCCGTGGCGCCTCGACGTCACCGCGCAGGGCACGCTGGAGAACCTGGCCCTGCTGCCCGCCCCCGAGGCCGCCGGGGATCTGCCGGCGGGGCACGTCCTGGTCGGGATGCGCGCCTCCGGGCTGAACTTCCGCGACGTGGTGCTGGCCCTCGGCATGGTCCCCGACCAGCGGGTGCTGGGCAACGAGGGTGCCGGCGTGGTGCTCGGCGTCGGGCCGGGCGTCACCGACCTCGCCCCCGGCGACCGGGTCATGGGCATCTTCTCCGGCTCGTTCGCCTCGGCGGCCGTCACCGACCGCCGGCTGCTCACCCGCATCCCCGACGGCTGGTCGTACGCCGACGCCGCCGCCGTGCCGGTGGTCTTCCTGACCGCCTGGTACGGGCTGGTGGAGCTGGCCCGGCTGCGCGCCGGCGAATCCGTGCTCGTCCACGCGGCGGCCGGCGGCGTCGGCATGGCCGCCGTGCAGATCGCCCGCCACCTCGGCGCGGAGGTCTACGGCACGGCCAGCCCCGGCAAGTGGCCGGCGCTGCGCGCCACCGGCTTCGACGACGCGCACCTCGCCTCCTCCCGCACCCTCGACTTCGCCCACGAGTTCCGCGACCGCACCGGCGGGCGGGGCGTCGACGTGGTGCTCAACGCGCTCAGCGGCGAGTACGTCGACGCGTCGCTGGGGCTGCTCGCCGACGGCGGCCGGTTCGTCGAGATGGGCAAGACCGACAAGCGCGACCCGGAGCGGGTCGCCGCCGCGCACCCCGGCGTGCACTACCAGGTCTTCGACCTCATCGAGGCCGGCCCGGAGAAGATCGGCGCGATGCTGGGCGAGCTGATGGCCCTCTTCGCCGCCGGCGCGCTGCGGCCCCTGCCCCGGCGCACCTGGGACGTCCGGCGCGCCCCCGAGGCGTTCCGCTTCCTCAGCCAGGCCCGGCACGTCGGCAAGCTCGCCCTGAGCATCCCGCAGGCGCCCCGGCTCGACGGCACGGTGCTGGTCTCCGGCGCGACCGGCACCCTCGGCGCGCTGCTCTGCCGGCACCTGGTCACCGCGCACGACGCCCGGCAGCTGCTCCTGGTCAGCCGGCGCGGCCCGGACGCCGAGGGCGCCGACGAGCTGCTCGCCGACCTCAAGGCCCTCGGCGCGGACGTGTCGGTCGTCGCCGCCGACCTGGCCGACCCGGACGCCGTCGCGGACGTGCTCTCCATGGTGGACCCGCGGCACCCGCTGCGGGCGGTCGTGCACGCCGCCGGCGTCCTCGACGACGCCACCGTCGAGTCGCTCACCCCCGACCGGCTCGACGCGGTGCTGCGGCCCAAGGTCGACGCGGCCTGGAACCTGCACCGGGCCACCCTCGGCCACGACCTGACCGCGTTCGTGCTCTTCTCCGCCGCCGCCGGCGTCCTCGGCGGCCCGGGTCAAGGCAACTACGCCGCCGGCAACGCGTTCCTCGACGCCCTCGCCGAGCACCGGCGGGCCCTCGGCCTGCCGGCGGTCGCCCTGGCGTGGGGGCGCTGGGCCCAGGCCAGCGGCATGACCGGGCACCTCGACTCGGCCGACCTCCGCCGCCTCGACCGGGGCGGCATGGCCGCCCTCTCCGACGACGAGGGGCTCGCCCTGTTCGACGCGGTCTGGCGCTCCGAGCGGGCGACCCTGGTGCCCGCCAAGATCGTCACCGGGGTGGCAGCGCCCGGGTCACCCGTCCACCCGCTGCTGACCAACCTCGTCCGCGCCGCCGGCCGCCGGGCCGCCGCCGGGGAGGCCGCCGACGGGCAGGCGTACGCCGAGACGCTGCGCGCCCTGCCCGACGACAAGCGGGTACGCGCCCTGCGCGACCTCGTGCTGGCGCACGTGGCGGTCGTCCTCGGCCACGGCGACCCGGCCGGCGTCGAGCCGACCCGCGCGTTCCGGGAACTCGGCTTCGACTCGCTCACCGCCGTCGAGCTGCGCAACCGGCTCGGCGCGGCCACCGGGCTGCGGCTGCCGGCGACGCTGGTCTTCGACAACCCGACGCCGACCGCGCTCGCCGAGCACCTGGCCGGGCAGTTCGCCCCGGCGACCCCGGCGGGGGAGACGTCGACGGCGGGCCGGGAACTGGACCGGCTGGAGGCGACGCTCGTCGGCCTCGACCCGACCGACGACGAGTTCCGCCGGATCACCGAGCGGCTGCACGGCCTGCTGGACCGGCTGACCGAGCGGCAGGCGGACGCGGACGGCGACGACGACCTGGAGTCGGCCACCGCCGAGAACATCTTCGACCTGATCGACCGCGAGCTGGAGACGTCGTGACGACCAGCCGCAACGACATCGGCACGCCGAGTGAGGTAGGTCCACGGTGAGCAACGAGGACGAGAAGTACGTCGAGTACCTGAAGCGTACGACCTCGGAGCTGCGGCGTACCCGGCGGCGGCTGCGCGAGCTGGAGAGCCGGGACTCCGAGCCCATCGCCGTCGTGGCGATGAGCTGCCGCTACCCGGGCGGGGTCGACAGCCCCGAGGCGCTGTGGCAGCTCGTGCGCGACGGCGGCGACGGCATCGGGCCGTTCCCCGCCGACCGGGGCTGGGACCTGGAGCGCCTCTTCCACCCCGATCCCGACCACCCGGGCACCAGCTACGTGCGGGAGGGCGGCTTCGTCTACGCCGCCGCCGACTTCGACGCCGACCTGTTCGGCATCTCGCCCCGCGAGGCCGTCGCCATGGACCCGCAGCAGCGGCTGCTGCTGGAGACCTCCTGGGAGGCGTTCGAGCGGGCCGGCATGCCGATGCCGGCGGTGCGGGGCAGCCGCACCGGCGTCTTCGTCGGGGCGGCGTCGCACGGCTACGACGGCATGATGGCGCAGGCCGAGAACGGCGAGGGGCACCTGCTCACCGGCAACGCCACGAGCGTCATCTCCGGCCGCGTCGCCTACACGCTCGGGCTGGAGGGGCCGGCCGTCACCGTCGACACCGCCTGCTCGTCGTCGCTGGTCGCCGTCCACCTGGCCGCGCAGGCCCTGCGCAACGGCGACTGCGAGCTGGCCCTCGCGGGCGGCGTGACGGTGATGCCAACCCCGGCCGTCTTCGTCGGCTTCAGCCGGCAACGCGGCCTCGCCGCCGACGGCCGGTGCAAGGCGTTTGCCGCCGGCGCCGACGGCACCTCCTGGTCCGAGGGCATCGGCATGCTGCTGCTCGCCCGCCTCTCCGACGCGCAACGGCACGGGTACCCGGTGCTCGCCGTGGTGCGCGGCAGCGCGGTCAACCAGGACGGCGCGTCCAACGGGCTGAGCGCCCCGCACGGCCCGTCCCAGGTGCGTGTCATCCGCCAGGCCCTCGCCAACGCCCGGCTCACCCCCGAGCAGGTCGACGTGGTGGAGGCGCACGGCACCGGCACCCGGCTCGGCGACCCGATCGAGGCGCAGGCGCTGCTCGCCACGTACGGGCAGGACCGGGGGGACGCCGCGCCGCTGCTGCTCGGGTCGGTCAAGTCGAACATCGGCCACACCCAGGCCGCCGCCGGGGTGGCCGGTGTGATCAAGATGGTCATGGCGATCCGGCACGGCGTCGTGCCACCCACCCTGCACGTCGACGAGCCGTCCCCGCACATCGACTGGACCGCCGGGGCGGTCGCCCTCGCCACCGCCGCCACGCCCTGGCCCCCCGTGGACCGGCCGCGCCGGGCCGCCGTGTCGTCGTTCGGGGTGTCCGGCACCAACGCGCACACCATCGTCGAGCAGGCCCCGGCCCCGGTCGACACCGAGGACGAGCCGGTGGTGGCCGCCGACCGGCCGGTGTTCCCCGTGCTGCTCTCCGCCCGCTCCGACGCCGCGCTCGCCGCGCAGGCCGGCCGCTGGGCCGCCCGGCTCGCCGCCGACGACACCCTGCGCCCCCTCGACGTGGCCTTCTCGTCCGTCACCTGCCGGTCCACCCTGGACCGCCGCGCCGTCGTGTCGGCGACCGGCCGCGACGACCTGCTCGCCGCGCTGCGCGCCGTCGCCGCCGGGGAACCGGCCGGCACCGTCGTCACCGGCGCCGGATCGCCGCGCGGCCAACTCGCGGTGCTCTTCTCCGGCCAGGGCGCGCAGCGCGCCGGCATGGGCAAGGAGCTGTACGCCGAGTTCCCCGTCTTCGCCGCCGCCCTCGACGAGGCGTGCGGCCACCTGGACCGGGCCCTGCCGCGCCCGTTGCGGGAGGTGCTGTTCGCCGAGCCGGGCACCCCGGAGGCGGACCTGCTGGACCAGACCGTCTTCACCCAGGCCGGGCTGTTCGCCGTCGAGGCGGCGCTGTTCCGCCTAGTCGAGTCGTTCGGCGTCGCCCCCGACCTCGTCGGCGGCCACTCGATCGGCGAGGTCACCGCCGCGTACGTCGCGGGGGTGCTCTCGCTGGAGCACGCCTGCGCGCTGGTCGCGGCCCGGGGCCGGCTGATGCAGGCGCTGCCCGCCGGCGGCGG
>NZ_JBSGDY010000242.1:0-7114 GCF_053602615.1 Micromonospora sp. NPDC004336 | reverse complement strand
CGGTGCCGGAGTCGTACCGCGGCGTCGTGGTGCGCGCCGAAGAGACCCGGATGTTCGACGGGATGGCCACCCGGGACAAGGACCCGCGCAAGGCGCTGCACGTGCAGGAGGTGCCGACGCCGGAACTCGGGCCGGGCGAGGCCCTGGTCGCCGTGATGGCCAGCGCGATCAACTACAACACGGTCTGGACCAGCATCTTCGAGCCGCTGCCGACCTTCAAGTTCCTTCAGCGCTACGGCCGGCTCTCCGAGCTGACCCGCCGGCACGACCTGCCGTACCACGTGGTCGGGTCCGACGCGGCCGGCGTGGTGCTGCGCACCGGGCCCGGCGTGACGAAGTGGAAGGCCGGCGACGAGGTGGTCGCGCACTGCCTGTCGGTGGAGCTGGAGGACGCGGCCGGGCACGACGACACCATGCTCGACCCGCAGCAGCGGATCTGGGGCTTCGAGACCAACTTCGGCGGCCTCGCCGAGCTGTGTGTGGTCAAGGCCAACCAGCTGATGCCCAAGCCGCGCCACCTGAGCTGGGAGGAGGCGGCCAGCCCGGGACTGGTCAACTCGACGGCGTACCGGCAGCTCGTCTCCCACCACGGCGCGAACATGAAGCAGGGCGACGTGGTGCTGATCTGGGGCGCCTCCGGCGGCCTCGGCGGGTACGCCACCCAGATGGCGCTGAACGGCGGCGCGATCCCGGTCTGCGTGGTCTCCTCCCCGGAGAAGGCCGAGCTGTGCCGGAAGATGGGCGCCGAGCTGGTCATCGACCGCACGGCCGAGGGGTTCCGGTTCTGGAAGGACGAGCAGACCCAGGACCAGGACGAGTGGCGCCGGTTCGGCGAGCGGATCCGCGAGCTGACCGGCGGCGACGACCCGGACATCGTCTTCGAGCACCCCGGCCGGGAGACCTTCGGCGCCAGCGTCTTCGTGGCCAAGAAGGGCGGCACCATCGTCACCTGCGCCTCCACCAGCGGCTACCAGCACCAGTACGACAACCGCTACCTCTGGATGCACCTCAAGCGGATCGTCGGCAGCCACTTCGCCAACTACCGTGAGGCGTGGGAGGCCAACCGCCTGGTGGCCCTGGGCAAGATCCACCCCACCGTGTCGAAGACCTACGCGCTGGAGCAGACCGGCCAGGCCGCGTACGAGGTGCACCGCAACGCCCACCAGGGCAAGGTCGGCGTCCGCTGCCTCGCCCCCGCCGACGGGCTCGGCGTGCGCGACCGCGAGCTGCGCTCCCGCCACGAGGACGCGATCAACCGGTTCCGGGGCCACTGACCCGACGGACGATCCGCCGTCGACCAATGCGGCGAACGGCGATCGCCTTTTTTCACCACCGAGGCGCCGGCGCTCATTCGAGTGACCCGCGCCATGACGCGACAAAGGGCCGCGGGGTCGACCCCGCGGCCCTTTTCCACAGTCACTCTCCGTGCCGTCCGACCCGCCCGGGACCTGCCAAGATCGCCGATTGGTCCGGCCTACCGGGGCGCCCGCAGTTGACCATGTAAAGAGGACACGAAAGCTCGGGACCGCTCTTGCGAAGCACCCTGGGGAGTCTGCGAGTATGTCCCAATGCCCCAGCAGTCCTCCCCTCTTGCGTTCTTCGATAACGCGAACTCACAGCCCGATTTCACCGTCGGCCTGCGCGGCTACAACACCCACCAGGTCGATGACTTCATCGGCCGGATGACGGCCGCGCTGACCCAGTCCGAGCAGGCCCGCGCCGAGGCCGAGCAGCGCATGAACGACGCCCAGCGCCGGCTCCGCCAGGCCGAACAGCGCATGAGCACGCTGGAGCAGAAGCTCGCCGACACCAACAAGCAGCTCGAGGAGAACAGCCGGCCCACCCTCTCCGGCCTCGGCACCCGCGTCGAGCAGATCCTCCGGCTGGCCGAGGAGCAGGCCAACGACCACCGCAACGAGGCCAAGCGCGAGTCGGAGGGCATCCTCTCCGCCGCCCGCCTCGAGGCCCGCGAGATCACCGACAAGGCGCGGGCCGAGGCTGCGGCGATGAAGGCCACCGCCGAGCGCGAGGCGGGCAGCGTCCGCACCGCCGCCGAGCGGGAGGCCGCCGAGGTCCGCGTCCAGGCCCGGCGCGAGGCCGACACGCTGCGCGCCGACGCCGAGCGCGAGACCAAGCAGCTGCGTACGGTCACGGCGCACGAGGTCGCCGAGCTGAAGTCCACCGTCGAGCGCGAGGTCGCCACCCTCCGGGCCACCGCCGAGCGGGAGATCACCCAGCAGCGGGCGAAGGCCGCCCGGGAGGCCGAGGAGAAGCGCGCCGAGGCGACCAAGCTGCTCACGGACGCGCGGGACAAGCGCGACAAGGACCTGCAGGCCCTGGAGCTCCAGCTCGCCGAGCGCCGGGAGAAGGCCGAGCGCGAGGAGTCGGAGCGGCACGCGGCGCAGGTCGCGCAGACCCAGAAGCTGGTCAGCGAGGCCGAGCAGCGAGCCCACGCCGCGCAGGAGCGGGCCAAGGAGATCGAGCAGCGCGCCGAGGCCCGCCGGGTCGAGTCGGAGCGCACCGCCAACGAGACGGTCGACAAGGCCAAGGCGCTGGCCGACAAGACGCTGACCGAGGCGAAGGCCGAGGCGAAGCGGCTGCTCACCGAGGCGCGCACCGAGGCCGAGCTGACCACGCAGGCGGCCCGCCGCGAGGTCGAGGACCTCACCCGCCAGAAGGACGCCGTCACCTCCCAGCTCGGCCAGATGCTCTCCGGCCTCGCCGGAATCGTGCCGGGCGTCCCGGCGGCGCCGGCCGCCCAGGCCGCGCCCGCCAAGCCGGAGGCCGGGAAGGCCGACGGCACGGACGAGCGGGTGGCCGCCGAGACGTCCAACTGACCGAGCCGACCGGGGCATGACCACGGCGCGGGGTGACACCGGGTGACCGGTGTGCCCCGCGCCGTATGCGTTTGCCCGTCAGAGAATTGCCCGGGCGTGAACGCAGTGAAGTAGGTCCCATCAGGGGCGTCCGTATCGCCCCAGCAGGCCCGGATGCGTGTGAGGATGGGGGCATGTCGCACGGCGAGGAACTGTTCGCTCTCGGCGGGGACGTGACCACGGAGCCCAGCTTCGAGTCCGCTCTGCGGGGGTACGAGAAACGACAGGTCGACCGGTACGTCGCTCGTGCGGAGCACGAGATCGCGGCCCTCGCGGCCGAACGGGAGCAGGCCTACACACAGATCCACAAGCTGGCCGGCCAGGTCGAGGTGCTCCAGCGGGACCTCGCCCAGGCGCGCAAGTCGTCCGGCGCGCTGGAGAACGTCTCCTTCCGGCACCTCGGCCCGCGGGTCGAGCAGATCCTCACGATGGCCGAGGAGCAGGCCGACGCGATCCTGGCCGCCGCCAACGAGGAGATCGAGGCGCGCCGCGCCGCCGCCGAGCACATCGTCGAGGAGGCCCGGGAACAGGCCGCCACCGCGCTCAAGGACTTCGAGATCGCGCTGGCCGCCCGCCGCGCGGAGGAGGAGCGGCACAGCGCGGCCCGCAGGGCGGAGGCGGACGCCGCGGTGAAGGCCGCCAAGGAGGAGGCCGCCCGGCTGCGCAAGGCCGCCCAGGAGGCGCTGGCGAAGGCCCAGCAGGAGGCCACCCAGCTGCGGGACGCGGCCAAGGAGATCCACCACCGGGCCCAGCAGGAGGCGACCCGGCTGCGGGAGGCCGCCAGGGAGGCCCACGCCACGGCGCAGCAGGAGGCCAGCCAGCTCCGCGAGGCGGCCAAGGAGGTGCACGCCAAGGCCCAGCAGGAGGCCAAGCGCCTGACCGACCAGGCCACCGAGGCGGGCCGGGCCACCCACGCCAAGGCGCAGCGGGACGCGAAGCAGATCATCGACGACGCCGCCGAGGCCGGCCGGGCGAGCCGCGACAAGGCCCGCCAGGAGGCGGAGCGGCTCACCACCCAGGCGGCCGAGACGGCCAAGCGCAGCCGCGCCGAGACCGAGGCGTACGTGCAGCGGATGCGCACCGAGACCGAGGCGTACGTGCAGCAGGCCCGGGCGCAGACGCAGCAGGAGCTGGGCGCGTGGCGGGCGGGGGTGGAGCAGGAGGTCAACAGCCGCCGCGAGGCCGCCGACCGCGAGCTGGCCCAGCGCCGGGCGACCGCCGAGCAGGAGTTCGCCAAGCGCCGCGACGAGCTGGAGAAGCAGTACAAGGCCCGGCTGGCCGAACTGGAGACGCGGCACAAGAGCCGGCACGACGAGCTGGAGTCGGGCTTCGAGACGCGCCGCGCCGCGCTGGAGTCGGAGTACACCGCCCGGAAGAACGAGATCGAACAGGGCGCCGCCGCCGTCCGCCAGGCCGCGGAGCGGGACGCGCTGACGATGCGCCGGCAGGCCGAGGAGGAGGCGGCGGCGCTGCTCAGCCGCGCCGAGTCGGAGGCGACCGACAAGCGCCGCAAGGCCGACGAGCACGTCGCGACCTCGCGCCGCCAGTTCGAGGAGTACGCGGCCACCACGCAGCAGCACCTCGCCACGACCCAGCAGCACCTCGCGGCCACCCAGCAGGAGGCCGCCGCCAGCCGTCAGCAGCTCGCCCAGGTGATGCTGGAGATCGCCCAGGCCCAGCAGCAGCTCGCCGACCTGCGGCAGGAGACCTGGAAGTCGCGGCAGGAGTCCGACGAGCTCCAGCGCCAGGTGGCCGAGCTCCGGCTGGGGCTGCTCGGTGCGGCCGATCGACCAGGCGGGACGGACGGCGCCGCCGCGACCGCCCCGGCGGGCGTCGACGGCGTGTCGGCGACCGGCACGGCCGCGGCGAACGGCGGAAGGGCGTCGACCGCCGCCACGGCGTCCGCGCCGGGCAGCGGCGGGGCGCCGGCCGGCCCGGGCGCGGGAAGGACGGACGCCGCGCCAGCCGGGGCGGGCACCGCGCCAGCCGGGACGGACGCCGTGCCAGCCGGGGCGGGCACCGCGCCAGCCGGGACGGGCACCGCGCCAGCCGGGGCGGGCACCGCGAAGGACACTGCCGGGACGGGCGCTACGAAGAAGGTGGCCGCGCAGGACGCGGGAAAGACGGATGCTGCGCCGGCTGGAGCGGGCGCCGCGAAGACGGACACCGCACCAGCCGGAGCAGGCGCAACGCCGGTGGGTGGCAAGGCGAAGGAGACCACACCGGCCGGAGCAGGCGCGGCACCGGCGGGCGGCGCGGGGAAGGAGACCACCGCCTCGGACGGCAGGCCCGCCAAGGTCGAGCCGGCGGAGGC
Organism: Micromonospora sp. NPDC004336; assembly: GCF_053602615.1. Taxonomy (NCBI): domain Bacteria; kingdom Bacillati; phylum Actinomycetota; class Actinomycetes; order Micromonosporales; family Micromonosporaceae; genus Micromonospora; species Micromonospora sp. NPDC004336. Next base: position 1,924 of record NZ_JBSGDY010000242.1, on the reverse strand, counting down.
CGGGCAACCGGCCAAGGGCCGGATCGAACCCGCCGACACCAAGTTGCCGGGCGACGCCGACGTCGCGGCCGTGACCACGGTCGACGGGGGCACCGCGAGCGCCGGCGTGGACGGGGAACCGACCGTGGCGGCCGTGCCGGGCGAGGGTGGCCGGGATGCCACCCCGACGAAGATCACCAGCACCGGCGAGAACGGCAAGCGGCCGGCGAAGCCGACCACCGACGAGCGCAGCGCCAAGCCGAGCAAGGTCGTCGTCGAAAAGGACTGACCCAGACCGTCCCTGCCGCCCGACGGCCCAGGTCGTCGGGCGGATCTTGGCAGGAAACGGCCCCCCGAGGGGCACTTTCCTGCCAAGATCTCTTCAGCCTCCCGCCTCCACCCGGGCGGGGCTGCGCAGCTGGGTCGGGTGGTCGGGCAACCGAGGCCGGTAGCCGGACAACCGGGGCCGCTGGCCGGCAGCCGGTGGCCGGGCAGGCGGGTCAGCCGGGCCGTATGCCCCGGTCAGGCTGCTGGGATCGGTCGGGCTTGACGTGGTCCGTCGGGCTGCGTAACCCGCCGGGCTTCGTGGGCCCGTCGGGCTGGGTGGATTCGGTCGGGCTGGGTGGGTCGGCCGGGCTGCTTGGGTCGGCCGGGCTGCTTGGATCGGTCTGGCTGGGTGGGTCGGCCGGGCTGGCGGCGTACGCTCCTCGGTGGAATCCGCCCCACGCGGACCGTGGTCGGGTCGTCGGCGGGAATCGATCAGGGGAGGTCCGATGGCAGACGACGGACCGAAGGCGTCGAGCGGTGACCGGGAGCCCAAGAGCACTCGGGGACCGGGCGACGTGAGCCGCAATTCCGAGCACGCCAACGCCCCGCGGCACGCCGACCGGGCCGGCAGCACCCACCCCGACGAGCAAGCCACGGGCACCACGCCCAGCGGCCACGCCGCGCCAACCAACACCGACCCTGACGAGCAAGCCACGGGCACCATGCCCGGCGGCCACACCGCGCCGACCAACACCGACCCCGACGAGCAAGCCACGGGCACCGAGGGCCGGGGCGACCAGGTGACCGGCGGCGGCGGGCCGGGCGCGAACGGGTCGGGGCGGTTCGGTACGCCCGGGCGGCCGCTGCGGCGCAGCAGCTTCCTGGTCGGCTTCACCGGAGCGGCCGGGGTGCTGCTGGCGTACGCATTCTTCCTGGGCCTGCGCAACGCGGCCGGGATCCTGGTCCTGGTGCTCATCGCGCTCTTCCTCGCCATCGGCCTGCACCCTGCCGTGGTCCGTCTGCGGTCCTGGGGGCTGCCGCACGGCGCGGCCGTGGCGGTGGTCGCGCTGACGGTCGTGCTGCTGCTCTGCGGCGGCCTGTTCGCCCTGGTGCCCCCGATCGTCACGCAGACCGGGCAGTTCATCGACCAGCTGCCGAGCTACGTCGAGGAGCTGCGCCGCAACCGGACGGTCAATGATCTCGTCGAGCGGTACGACCTGATGGACCGGGTACGGAGCGCGGCGAACGCCGACACGATCGGTCAGGCTCTCGGCGGGGTGCTCGGCGGGGCCCAACTGCTCTTCGGGACGGTGTTCCGGGGGCTTACCGTGCTGGTGCTGACGATCTACTTCCTGGTCTACTTCGACCGGATCCGCGACCTGGGCTACGCGCTGGTGCCCCGCTCCCGCCGTGACCGGGTGCGGCTGATCGGCGACGAGATCCTGACGAAGGTCGGCGCGTACATGGTGGGCGCGATCAGCATCGCCGTGCTGGCCGGGGCGGCCACGTTCGTCTTCGCGCTGGTCGTCGGGCTGCCGTACCCGTTCGCGCTGGCCGTGGTGGTCGCGGTGACCGACCTTATCCCGCAGATCGGCGCGACCCTGGGCGCGGTGATCGTCAGCCTCGTGGCCTTCGCCACCGACCTGCGGGTCGGCATCGCCTGCGCGGTCTTCTTCCT
>NZ_JBSGDY010000241.1:0-7179 GCF_053602615.1 Micromonospora sp. NPDC004336 | reverse complement strand
CCGACAACCGGAAACCACCAGCGGAACCGGCACCCGCACCCACACCGGCACCCGCCGGAGAAGCCGCACGGACCAGACGTCGCGCCACCGCCGCCACGGCACGCCTGTGGCGAGCGGTTCCGGTGGCGACCGTCACGACCGGCGGGTCGGCGGGCGGGCCCGGAGGTACCTTCGGCGGGCGGGCGACGATCGTCTCCCGGCGCGGGAAACGCAGACTCCGGGGGGACAGGCTGTGCCGGACGCCGAGGAACTGGTCAGCGACGCCCTGGCGGCGGTGCGCGGCACCGACGTACGCCTCGCGGAGCGGCAGCTGGACCGGCTGATGATCGGAACGGGCGCGGCGGAGAGCGCGGCGGCCGTCGACGCCGCGCTCCTGCGCCGCCTGGCCCGCGGTGTCGGCCGGCTCGCGCCGCGCGGCTGGCAGCCGGTGGACCTGGTCCGGCTCGCCACCCGCCGGCTGGGCGCCCGGCCGGCGGGGCTGGTGGCCGACGCGCTCGCCGCGCACCGCCGCGACCTGGCGGGGCCGGTGCCGTCGTGGTGGGACGACCAGCTCCGCGATCTGGACGCGCGGGTGTGGTGGGACGGCGACGGGAGCCAGCTGGCCGCCCGGTCGGCCCGCGCCGGCTGGGACCGGTTCACCGCCCTGCGCGCGGCGGTCGACGCGCTGGCCCTGGTCGAGGGGCTCCCGCCGATCGCCGTGCTGCGGCCGCCGCCCGGCGCGACCGGAGCGGGCACCGCGCGCGGCGCGTCGACCGGCGGGTCCCGGATGCTCGACCGGGTGCGGGCGCTGCTGGCCAAGGCGGAGTCGACCACCTACCCGGCCGAGGCGGAGGCGCTGACCGGCAAGGCCCAGGAACTGATCGCCCGGCACAGCATCGACCAGGCGCTGCTGGCGGGCGTCGCCGAACGCGCCGACCAGCCCGGCGGGGTGCGGCTCGACACCGACCCCCCGTACGCGGGCGCCAAGGCGCTGCTGGTGCAGGAGGTGGCGGCGGCGAACCGGTGCGAGGCGGTCTGGTCCGACGACCTCGGCTTCACGACGGTGCTGGGCTGGCCGGCCGACCTGGAGGCGGTCGAGCTGCTCTACACCTCGCTGCTGGTGCAGGCGACCGCCGGGATGCTGCGCGGCCGGGGCGAGCGGCGGGCCCGGGGCGCCGGCCGGCGCACCCGGGACTACGACGAGTCCTTCCTGAACGCGTTCGCGCTGCGGATCGGCGAGCGGCTGCGGGCCGCCACCGAGGACGCGGACCGGCGGGCGGCCGAGGAGACCGGGCCGGAGCGGCTGCTGCCGGTGCTCGCCAGCCGTGCCGAGGCCGTGCGGGAACGCCTCGACACGCTCTTTCCCGGCGTCACGCGGGCGCGGCTCACCGTCCGCGACGCCGACGGCTGGTCGTCGGGCACCTCCGCCGCCGACCGCGCCTCGCTCGGCCCCGCCCCCGCCCCGAAGCGCCAGGTCCGCGGCCGGCGCTGAGATTTCTCCTTCCCGGCTGTCGGAACCGGCCGGTCGGCTCCGACCCCTCACCGGAGGCGCGCCATCATGGGCGCGACCGAGCAGACGAGGAGCGTCCGATGAAGTACATGCTGCTGATCTGGAACCGTCCCGGGTTCGTCGAGGAGCTGTCCGAGCAGGAGCGGGCCGCGCTCTTCGGCGAGGTCGACGAGATCATGCGGGAGCTGACCGAGTCCGGCGAGCTGGTCGGCGGCCAGGCCCTGGCCGACCCGTCGCAGGCCCGCACGGTCCGGCCCGCCGGTGGCCGGCCGGAGGTCACCGACGGGCCGTTCATGGAGAGCAAGGAGCAGTTCGCCGGCTATCTGCTGGTCGACTGCGACAGCGTCGAGCGGGCCACCGAGATCGCCGCGAGCTGGCCGGACGTGCGGCGTAGCTTCGGCGCCCTGGAGGTCCGGGCGGTCATGGACGAGTCCGGGACGGAAGGGTGAGCGGTCGGCACATCGAGGACCTGCTGCGCGACCTGGCGCCGCAGGTCCTCGGCCTGCTCGTACGCCGGCACGGCCAGTTCGACGCGGCCGAGGACGCCGTGCAGGAGGCGCTGCTCGCCGCCGCGACGCAGTGGCCGGAGCAGGGCGTCCCGGACAACCCGCGCGCCTGGCTGCTGACCGTCGCGGCCCGCCGGCTGACCGACGAGTGGCGCAGCGAGCGGGCCCGCCGGGACCGGGAGGCCGCGGTGGCCGTCCGCGAGCCGGCGTACGCGGCGGTCGCCCCCGCCGCCGACGACCAGCCGCCGGCCGGGGACGACACGCTGACCCTGCTCTTCCTCTGCTGTCACCCGGCGCTGGCCCGGTCGGCGCAGGTCGCGCTGACGCTGCGCGCGGTCGGCGGCCTGACCACCGCGCAGATCGCCAGGGCGCACCTGGTGCCCGAGGCGACGATGAGCCAGCGCATCCGCCGCGCCAAGCAGCGGATCGAGGCCGCCGGCGCGCGGTTCACCATGCCGGCGCCCGGGGAGCGGGACGAGCGGCTGCGGGCCGTGCTCCAGGTGCTCTACCTGATCTTCAACGAGGGCTACACCACCTCCGGCGGGCCCGACCTGCACCGGGCCGACCTGACCGCCGAGGCCATCCGGCTGGCCCGCATGCTGCGCCGGCTGCTGCCGGACGACGGCGAGGTCACCGGGCTGCTGGCGCTGATGCTGCTCACCGACGCGCACCGGGCGGCCCGGACCGGGCCGGCCGGGGAGCTGGTCCCGCTCGCCGAACAGGACCGCGACCGCTGGGACCGGGCCGCCATCGCCGAGGGGATCGCCCTGGTCACCGAGGCGCTGACCTGGTCGCCGCCCGGCCCGTACCAGCTCCAGGCGGCGATCGCCGCGGTGCACGCCGAGGCGCCGTCGGCGGACCGGACGGACTGGCCGCAGATCCTGGCGCTCTACCGGCTGCTGGCCCGGATCGCCCCGAACCCGATGGTCACCCTCAACCAGGCGGTCGCCGTGGCCATGGTGGACGGCCCGCGCGCCGGCCTGGCCCTGCTCGCCCCCCTCGACGCCGACGACCGCACCGCCGGGCACCACCGGCTCGCCGCCGTCCGCGCCCACCTGCTGGAGTTGGCCGGCGAGCCGGGGGCGGCCCGGGCGGCGTACCTGGCGGCGGCCCGGGGCACGACGAGCCTGCCGGAGCAGCGCTACCTGGAGCTGCGCGCCGCCCGGCTGGCCGGGCACCGATGAGTTCCGGCCGCGACGGGAGTCTCGTTCACCATGGGCGGGGTGGGCGCCTCGCGTGCCGCCCCGACCGCCGCGCCGGCCGGCGTGCGACACGGGGACGCACGCCGGCCGGCTCCTCACGTCACCGGCCGGGCGGCGGCACGGCCGGGCATCTGGTGCCGCCGGCGGGCACGTCGACCGAGATCAGATAGCGGTCGACCGCGTCCCGTACGCAGTCGCTGCGGGTGTAGCTGCCGTGTCCCCAGCCCTCGTAGGTCAGCAGCACCCCGGAGCGGCCGAGCTGCCGCGCCACGCTCGTCGCCCAGTTGTGCCCGCTGGCCGGGTCGTGCCGGCTGTTGACGAGCAGCAGCGGCACGTCGGTGCGGACCCGGAGGCGGTGCTGCGGGTTGGCGACGGGGGCCGGCGTGCCGAGGCACGTCGCGATCGCCGGCAGCGCCTGCGGGTAGCGCACGTCCGGCGCGATCCGGGCCATCCGCCGCAGGCGGGCGGCGTACTCCCGGTGATCGCGGACCGGCAGGTGCCAGTCGGCGCAGAACACCGCGAACGGGTGCGGCCGCACGGCGTCGGCGGTCACGGCGGCGCGGGGCCCGGCGGCGGGTGGGCTCGCCCGGAGGGCGACGATCTGCGCGGCCAGCCCGGCCCAGTCCGGGACGTACAGCCGACGCTGCGCCAACCGGCTGAGGTCGTACGGGGTCAGCGTCGCGCCGGGACGGTCCGGGTCCGCCAGCTCGCCCCGCCCGGCCCGGGCGAGCAGGCCGGCCCACACGGCGCGCACGTCCTCGCCGCGCAGCGCGCAGGCCGGCGTACGGGCGCACCCGGCGACGAACTCGTCGAACGAGTCCTGCGCGGTGGCGGCCTGCGTGTCGAGGAACGCCCGGGTGCCGAGGCTGTGGTCGACGACGCTCTCCAGCACCACGGCCCGGACCCGGTGCGGGAACCGTTCGGCGTACTGGGCGCCGAGCAGGGTGCCGTACGAGCTGCCGTGGAAGGTGAGCCGGCTCTCGCCGAGCGCCGCCCGGACGGCGTCCAGGTCGCGGGCGGCGCTGCCGGTGTCGACGTGGTCGAAGAGCGGCCCGGTCCGCTGCCGGCAGTCGGCCCGCAGCAGCGCGTTGTCGGCCACGGCGGCGTCGAACCGGGCCTGGTCGGCGATGACCTGCGGCTGCCGGTCGAGCAGCGCCGCCGAGCAGAGCACCGGGTTGCTCCGGCCGATGCCGCGCGGGTCGAAGCTGACCACGTCGAACCGGCGGCGCAGGTCGTCGCTGAACCGGTCGTTCTGCAGGATCCGGCGGACGCCGGAGTCTCCCGGCCCGCCCGGACCGAACACCAGCGAGCCGATCCGGGCGGCCGGGTCGGTGGCGGCGCGACGGGCCAGGTGGAGCGTGAACCGGTCGCCGTCCGGCCGGTCCCAGTCGACCGGGAGCGACAGGGTGCCGCACTCGGCGGTGCGGTCCTCCTCGCACGGATGCCAGGCGATGCCCGGCGCGGGGGTGGGTGCGGGCCGGCCGGCCGAGGCCGGGGCGGGCGTCGACACGCCGGCCGCCAGCAGCGCGGCGGTCGCCCCGACCGCCAGTGCCCGCAGCCGGGCGGGGGGCCGGTCTCGGCCCTCCCGGCCGGGCCGGACCTGGTCGCCGCCGCGAGGGGCGGACTTGCGTACGCGCAGCACGAGATGCTGTCCTCTCCTTCGAAGGAGCGTTGCGGTGAGACTCGCCCGTGGGCGAGGTGATGCTGCTTCCACCCGGGCCGTCGAGTTGGCGCTCGACGGCCCGGGGCCCTGCCGGCGCGCTAGTCGACGTCCTTGAGGACGCGTTCCAGCGAGACCAGCCGGTTCTCCATGCCGCCGAGCCGGGCGTCGAGGGCCGCCAGCACCCGGGCCGCGGATTCCTGTGCCTCGACGGCGCTGCGGGCGAGTTGCCGGTACTCCTCCTCGCGCGCCCCGACCACCCGGGCCCGCCGGGTCTTGGCGACCTGCACGATCGTCACCGTGATCACGCTTACGAGCAGGGCGAAGATCCCGATCGCCCCGACCACCTCGGTCCAGTCGTGCTCGCTCATGCCCGTCATTTCCCGTCCTCGTCCTCGTCCGGCGCCGCGCCCGGTCCGGCGGTGAGCGTCTCGGCCGCCGCCGCGACGGCGGCGGGCGTGAGTGTGTACGCGAACGGTTCCACCTCGTAGAACTTCATCGCCTTCCCGTCCTCCGACAACTCCAGGTGCGCGGACACGAGGCCGGCCGCCGCGAGCTTGCGCAGGTGCACCTGCACCAGCGCCCGGCTGATGCCCAGCTCGCGGGCGAGTTGGCTGACGTACGCGCGTCGTCGCGCCAGCACGGCGACCACCCGCATGCGGTGCGGGTTGGTCAGCGTGGCCAGTACGCGCACCAGTTCGTCGCCGGTGACCGTCGGACCAGCGCTCATGACCAGCCCTTGCACATGCAAACGGACGCTAGCGGGTGCGGGCGCGACGGTCACCAGTGGACGGTCGATCTCAGGGACCGGTGGGGGGATCCCCCGGCCCGTCCCCTGAGCGGCGCGGCACGCCCCCGTAGGCGGGCCGGGCGCGGGCGGCAGCCGGTCGGGCGCGGCGGTCGCCGGCCCGGGACGCCTCGCGGGGCCACCGGCGGCGTCGCGGCGCGCACAGGTCAGGCGCGGCACTCGCGGATCAGGCGCGGCGCGCACAGGTCAGGCGCGGCGCGCACAGGTCAGGCGCGGCGCGCACACAGGTCAGGCGCGGCACTCGCGGGTCAGGCGTGACGGTCGCCGGGCCCGGAACGCCTCGCGGGGCCACCGGCGGCGTCGCGGCAGTCGCGGGTCAGGGGCGCACGCACGGGTCAGGCGCGGCGCGCACGGGTCAGGCGCGGCAGTCGCGGGTCAGGCGGGGCGGGATGGCGGTGAAGGTGGAGTTCATCCAGGCGGCCGGGCGGGACGCGCGCGAGCCCGCGTCGATCCGGTCGGCGGTCTCCTCGATCAGGGCGCGGATCTGCGGGTCGGCGGCCCGTCGGGCCTGGGCGCGCACGTCGTCGGCCAGGTCGGCGAGGTTGCGCCGGAGCTGGTCGGCGACCTGCTCGCCGGTGAGGTCCCGGTCGACCGAGGCCGCCGAGTCGGTGGCGATCCGTCGGCTGCCGGCGACGATGACCCGGTCCACCTCCCGGCAGACCTCGGCGGTGTTGGCGGCCGTCGTGGCCACCGGGGACGGGCTCGGGGCGGCGCTCGCCGGGGCCGTCGGGCCCGGGGCGGGCGCGCCGGCGTCGGCCTGCTCCGGCGAGGTGTCCTGGCAGCCCACGGCCAGCACCCCGAGCGCCACGGCGGCTGCGGCGCGCCGCGCGTAGACGACGGATCGGGACATCGGGACCTCCCGTTCGCGGATCTCGGCCGTCGGCGGGACGGCACGGTTCGACCGACGCCGGGCGGCGGGACGTCGTCCTGCCAACGAGCGGGCGGGACCCCGGGTCACGTCGGCCGGCGTAGCCCGACAGCGGAACCGCCGGGCCCGACAGGCAGAACCGCCGGGCCGGCGAGGGGCCGGCCCGGCGGATCCGCGTACGCGAAGTCAGCTCTTGAAGGCGTCCTTGACCTTCTCGCCGGCCTGCTTCAGCTTGGCGCCGGCCTGCTCGTTGCGTCCCTCGGCCTCGAGCCGCTCGTTGTCGGTGGCCCGGCCGGCGCCTTCCTTCAGCTTGCCGGCGGCGTCCTCGGTCGCGTTGTTGATCTTGTCGTCGAAACCCATGTCAACCTCCGATTTGGCAGTGCCGGGTACGTCCACGCAGTACCCCGCCCGGCCCCGGCCCAACCGTGCGGTCGGCCACGTCGGAGGTCGGACGCGTGTCGATCACGGCCGCCCAGGGAAGTGGCGGCCTCGACGCCGGCATGGGCATCCCCGACGCCGCCGATCCGGAGCTGAAGACCATCAAGGTCCACGCCGGCTGACCGCCCACGCGCCGTGGGGGCGGGGGCCGGGGGGGGGGGGGGGGGGGCCGGGGCGGGGGGGGGGGGGCCCGGCGGGCGCCGCGCCG
>NZ_JBSGDY010000240.1:0-7189 GCF_053602615.1 Micromonospora sp. NPDC004336 | reverse complement strand
GGCCACGGCGGCGGAGCAGCGCCGGGCCACGGCGGGCGGAGCAGCGCCCGACGGCAGGCGGACCGCTGCCCGGGTCAGCGTCGGCTGCGGCGCACCGTCCCGACGACGGAGACCGCCAGCAGCAGCGCGAACCCGGCGCCGGCCGACTCGCCGACCGAGTCGACGAAGCCCTGTTCGAGCACCAGCCAGCCGAAGAGGAACCAGCCGACGAGCACCACCGCGGCGGCCGCGTACGCCACGACGGTGGCGGTCGAGACCTGCTCGTCGGGTGCCCGGTCGCGCTCGACGCCGTGCTCCGGTATCGCCTCCCGGTCGACCGTCATCTCCGAGCCTCCCCGTCCGGTCCGACGCCTGGCACTCCAGCGTGTCACTCGGGTGACCGGAGTGACAGGGGATAAAACCCCGATCGGACGAGGTGTGCGACGCGCGGCGACGACGTGGGCGGCGCGAGCAGACGACGCGGGCGACGGAAGGCCGGGCCCGGGGCCGCCGCGCCGGCGCAGGTGCCGGGGCGTCGCCGCCGGCTCAGGTGCCGGGGCGTCGCCCGACGAGCACCACCCGGCTGCCGACCCTGCCCAGCTCCCAGTAGCGCACGGCGTCGGCGTGCAGCAGGTTGACGCAGCCGTGCGAGCCGATCGCCTTGTCGTGCAGGTAGGTCGTGGTCTCGTGGAAGCCCATCCCCTGGGTGAAGTGCTGCCAGTAGGGCAGCCACACCTCGTACGGGTCGGACCACTCCTTGACGTTGCGGTAGTTGATCTTGAAGGTGCCGGCCGGGGTGCGGTAGCCGGGCATGCCGGTGCGGGTGACGGTCGGCTTCACGAGCACCCTGCCGTCGCGCATCACCCAGGTGGTCTGCCGGGTCAGGTCGATGCAGAACGTGGTGCCCGAGCCGGCCTTGCAGCGCGCCGTGTCGGTGGTGGCGAGCCGCTTCGCCACGTCGTGGGTGGTGGGCCCGGCGCGACCGTGGGCGGGGCGGATGTCGTACCGCTTCTGGAACTTCCTGATGGCGGCGCAGTCGGCGGCGGACTGCCGGCCGTCCACGGTCAGCGTGCCGAAGCCGCCCAGCCGGGCGAGGTAGGCCTCCACCTCGCGCTGGTGCTCCCCCTGCGGGCAGCCGGCGGCGGACGGCGACCCGGTGGCTCGCGGCGCGGGACGCGTCGGCTTCGGGGTGCTCCTGGTCGGCGTGGGCGAGGGCTTCGCCACCTGCTTCGGGGGCGCCGTGGTGGGCCTGGTCCGCTGGTCCGGCCCGGGCGCACCGCTCGCCCCCGTTACCTCCGCAGCGCCGACCGGGACGGGACCCCCGCCCCCATCTCCGTCGGCCTCCGGATCGAACGCGCACGCACCGGCGCCGACCAGCGTGGCCACTGCCAGGGCGACGAGCCGGGTGGTGGTCCGGACGTGTTTCATGGCGCCTCCCGTGACAGGTGTCCAATTTCTAGACGTCACGAATACCGCTCCGGTTGCATCCGGTGTCCAGATTTTTCGGGCGTCACCCGGATGCGTGCAACACTGGTGGGTCGGCCCGGGGCGGGTCGGTCGCCCGCCGGGCAGCCGGCGACCCGAGGCGGAGGAGAGGCACTGGCGTGAGCGGTGGACCCCTGATCGTTCAGTCGGACAAGACCCTGCTGCTGGAGATCGACCACCCCGACGCGCAGGCGTGCCGGATGGCCATCGCGCCCTTCGCGGAGCTGGAGCGCTCCCCGGAGCACGTGCACACCTACCGGCTGACCCCGCTCGGGCTCTGGAACGCGCGCGCCGCCGGCCACGACGCCGAGGGCGTGGTGGACGCGCTCATCAAGTATTCGCGCTATCCGGTGCCGCACGCGCTGCTGGTCGACGTGGCCGAGACGATGGACCGCTACGGCCGCCTCCAGCTCGCCAACGACCCGGCGCACGGCCTCGTGCTGCGGGCGCTGGACCGGATGGTGCTGATCGAGGTCGCCAAGAGCAAGAAGCTCGCCGGGATGCTCGGCGCGAAGCTGGACGACGACACGATCGCGGTGCACCCGTCGGAGCGGGGCCGGCTCAAGCAGGCGCTGCTCAAGCTGGGCTGGCCGGCGGAGGACCTGGCCGGCTACGTCGACGGCGAGGCGCACCCGATCGAGCTGGCCGAGGCCGGCAAGGACGGCGGGAAGCCGTGGACGCTGCGGTCGTACCAGCGGGAGGCCGTGGAGGCGTTCTGGGCGGGCGGGTCGGGCGTCGTGGTGCTGCCCTGCGGGGCCGGCAAGACGCTGGTCGGGGCGGCGGCGATGGCCGAGGCGAAGGCGACCACGCTGATCCTGGTCACGAACACGGTCGCCGGGCGGCAGTGGAAGCGGGAGCTGATCGCCCGCACGTCGCTGACCGAGGAGGAGATCGGCGAGTACTCGGGCGAGCGCAAGGAGATCCGCCCGGTCACCATCGCCACGTACCAGGTGCTCACCTCGCGCAAGAAGGGCGCCTTCACCCACCTGGACCTCTTCGGCGCCCGCGACTGGGGCCTGGTCGTCTACGACGAGGTGCACCTGCTGCCCGCGCCGATCTTCCGCTTCACCGCGGACCTTCAGGCCCGCCGCCGGCTGGGCCTGACGGCGACCCTGGTGCGCGAGGACGGCCGCGAGGGCGACGTGTTCAGCCTGATCGGCCCGAAGCGGTACGACGCGCCGTGGAAGGACATCGAGCAGCAGGGCTGGATCGCGCCGGCCGAGTGCACCGAGGTACGGGTGACGCTCACCGACGCGGAGCGGATGTCGTACGCGACGGCGGAGGCCGAGGAGCGCTACCGGATGGCGGCGACCGCCCGCACGAAGCTACCGGTGGTGAAGGCGCTGGTCGACCGGCACCCCGACGAGCAGGTGCTGGTCATCGGCGGCTACATCGACCAGCTGCACCAGCTCGGCGAATACCTCGACGCGCCGATCGTGCAGGGCTCCACCACCAACAAGGAACGCGAGCGGCTCTTCGACGCGTTCCGCTCGGGTGAGATCCGCACCCTGGTGATTTCAAAGGTAGGGAATTTTTCCATCGACCTGCCCGAGGCGGCGGTGGCGATCCAGGTGTCGGGCACGTTCGGCTCCCGGCAGGAGGAGGCGCAGCGGCTCGGCCGGGTGCTGCGGCCCAAGGCCGACGGCCGGCAGGCGCACTTCTACACGGTCGTCTCCCGCGACACCATCGACACGGAGTACGCGGCCCACCGGCAGCGCTTCCTCGCCGAGCAGGGCTACGCGTACACGATCGTCGACGCCGACGACGTTCTGGGCCCGAAGCTCCCGACGGTCGACTGACCCGCGCCGGGCGGCGGGCGCGCCACCCCGTCGACGAGGTGGCGCGCCCGCCGTCCCGCTACGAGACCTTCAGGTCGGTGAGGTAGGCCCCCTTGGCGAGGCAGTCGCGGAACTCGTGCCGCGGGGCCACCGTGCCGGTCCAGCGCAGGAATCCCGACGAACCGGTGCCCGCGCTGTGGTTCATCACGGAGCTGCCGTCGTAGAGCAGCTTGCCGGCCGTCGTCTTCGTCGAGCCGGTGGCGACCTGGTGGTATCCCATCAGCGCGCAGTCGACGTAGCGGACCATCGGCCCGCGCGACCCCTCGGCGTTGAAGGCGTACGCGTGGGTGAGCGCCGTCGGGGCCCAGGTCTGGAACGAGTGTGCCGTGTCGTCGCAGGAGACGAAGGTGACCGTGCCCCGGTGCCACTTCGAGTCGATGACCTTGTGCCCGGTGCCGCGCAGCTCGAACCGGATGCCCTCCGCGTACAGCCGCATCACCGAGTCGGCGCGCTGCTCGGCGCCCGCGTTGAGCTGGAAGAACACGCCGGCCGCCGAGGCGTTGGTCAGGATGTAGGAGCCACCGACGAAGTTCATCGAGCCGCCCCGGTTGTTCTTCACGAACACACCCGACTGGTATTCGACCTTGCAGTCGCGGAACCAGTAGTTGAGGAACTGGTCCTGCTGTCGCACCGTCGGCGTCATGCCGATGACCAGGAAGGCGTCGGAGTAGGTGCCGCCGACCTGGCAGTGGTCCCAGCCCATCTCGCTGTTGAGGTTCGAGTTCGACGACGGGCCGTCCAGCCCGATCCCCCGCTTCCACGACCCGCGCCACTCCACGTCGGTGTACCAGGTGTCCTGCACCCCGTGCGTGTCCGACGAGTAGGCGTAGTTGAAGCTCGACGTCGGGTTGGTGCTGGTGAAGGTGAGGCCGGAGATCCGGATGTTCTTGTACCGCTGGTAGTTCGTCCAGAGCGTGGTGTCGTTGGTCGTCGGCGAGTAGGTGATCCGCGACAGCCGCTTGCCGTACCCGGTGATGGCGATTCCGTCGACGATGCCGCCGCCGCCGTCGCCGTCTACGTTCGGCAGCAGGGAGTCCGGCTGGGTCAGCAGGTAGTTCCCCGGCGGGATCACGATGACCTTCTTCGGGATCGCCCCGGAGATGGGCGACGGCTGGAACGACGCCAGCACCTCGGCCGCGGCGGCCCGGAAGGCCGCGTCGCTGGCCTTGGCGCCCGTCGGGTCGGCGCCCTTGGCGACGACATCCACGCTGTACGGATCGTCACCGGCGCCGGCGGCCGAAGCCGCGCCTCCGAAACCTGCCGCCCCCGCGACCAGGCCTCCGCCCGCGGCGGCCAACAACATGGCCCGCCGCGACGGCGCCGTACGTCCGACCATTTCACCAGTCACGTTCCACTTCCAGGTCCCCGTGTGCCCGGTCGGGTCTGTCGATGCGTGAGGTGCCTCGGCATCGCCACCGGACGATGATCTACTTAGGACGATCTAACCACACAAGATCGTCGTGGATCACTCCCAGTGAACGACGAACATCCGGGCGGCGGGCTGCGGATCGGGTCTCGGACCGGCCACCCTTGACTTGAAGGCGCCTTCAGGTTTCAGGATTGACCGCATGAACACCGAAGCTTCGGACATCAAGGCCATCGAGCAGGTCGTCGCCACCGTCGAGCGTTCCCAGCGCGCCAGGGACCCCGAGGAGTTCCTCGCGCTCTTCCACCCCGACGCCCTCTGGACGACCGGCCACGGCAAGGTCCTCATCGGCTTCGAGGCGATCGCCGAGTTCACCCGCGCGGTCCTGCCCAACGCGAGTTGGGACGGCGAAGTCACCTACGAGGTGGTGCACACGCAGTTCCTGCGGCCCGACGTGGCGGCCGTCAAGGTCAGGCAGGTCTACCGCTCGGCGGAGGGCGACACGGAGGGAGCCCCGCTCTACGTCATGACCAGGCAGGCGGACGGGGCCTGGCTGCTGCACGTCTGCCAGAACACCGAGGTGCACGCCGACTGAGAACCCGTCCGAACGATGACGTACGGAGCAGAGGCCCCACCGCGCGGTGCGCCCTGCCGGTCGACCACGCCGCGCCCTGCCCGCACCCGCTGCGACCGGGCGGCCGACGACCCGGGCCCGCTCGGGCTCAGCGGCTCAGGGCGGTCTCCCGTTCCATGCGCCGCAGCTTCTCCGGATTCCGTACGGCGTAGATGCCGCTGATCAGGCCGTCCTCGATCCGCAGCGCCACCACGGTGTCCAGCTCGCCGTCGAGCCGGAGCACCAGCGCCGGGTGACCGTTGACCTGCGTCGGCCGCCACGACGAGACGGCGGCGACCCTGCCCGACCCGGCGGACAGCAGGCGGGCCACCTTCCCCGCCCCCAGGATGGGCCGTGGCACGGCCTGCTTGACTCCGCCGCCGTCGCCGAGCAGGACGACGTCCGGCGCGAGGATGTCGAGCAGGCCCTGCAGGTCGCCGGTCTCGACCGCCCGCTGGAACGCGTCGAGCGCGCCGCGGGTCTCGGCGGCCGAGACGGCCCGGCGGGGGCGGCGTGCCGCGACGTGCGCCCGGGCCCGGTGCGCGATCTGGCGGACCGCCGCCGGGGTCTTGTCGACGGCCTCGGCGATCTCGTCGTAGCCGACGTCGAACACCTCCCGCAGCACGAACACGGCCCGTTCGGTCGGCGCGAGCGTCTCCAGCACCATCAGCATCGCCATCGAGACGCTGTCGGCCAGGGCGACGTCCTCGGCCACGTCGGGCGCGGTGAGCAGCGGCTCGGGCAGCCAGGGGCCGACGTAGGACTCCTTGCGGCGACCGAGCGTACGCAGCCGGCCCAGGGCCTGACGGGTGGTGATCCGCACCAGGTAGGCGCGCTGTTCGCGCACCGTGGCGAGATCGACGCCGGCCCACCGCAACCACGTCTCCTGGAGCACGTCCTCCGCGTCGGCGGCCGAGCCGAGCATCTCGTACGCGACGGTGAAGAGCAGGTTGCGGTGGGCGAGGAACGCCGCGGTGGCGGGGCCCAGCCGGTCGGCGTCCCGGCCACGGTCGTCGGCTGCGGTCTGCGGCGTGTCGCCCACGGGTGACTCCTCTGCGCTCTCGTCTGCGTCACCCACGAGATGCCGGACCCCGCCGTCGTGTGACACCCCCGGGACTGTGGCTCCCGTCACCCGGACGCGCCGTCACAGGGGTCCGCCGGCCGGCATCTCGTGTTCGTCCCTCCCACGAGTAAAGGACGGATCCGATGGACGCACGATTCGACATGTTCGGCAACGAGACCGCCATGAGGTTCTTCAAGCGGTTCGCCAACGCCGGGGCGGTGGTCCAGCAGTCGTCGCTGCCGAAGTCCACCCAGGAGCTGGTGTCGCTGCGCGCCAGCCAGATCAACGGCTGCGGCTGGTGCATCGACATGCACACCAAGGACGCGGTGGCCGCCGGTGAGACGGCGGTCCGACTCCACCTGGTCGCCGCCTGGCGCGAGTCCACCGTCTTCACCGAGGCCGAGCGGGCCGCGCTGGCGCTCGCCGAGGAGGGCACCCGGCTCGCCGACGCCCACCCGGGCGTGTCGGACGAGACCTGGGCCCGGGTGCGCGAGCACTACGACGACGACCAGATCGCCGCCCTGGTCTGCCTGGTCGCCCTGATCAACGCGGCCAACCGGCTCGCCGTGATCCTGCACCAGCGGGGCGGCTCCTACCAGCCCGGCATGTTCGCCGCCGCGTTCGACTGACCGCGCCACCGCCGACCCGGACGCGCCGCCGGTCACCCGCACCGCCACGTACCGCTGACGCCCGCCGGCGGAGACGGGCCGGCAGCGGCGGCGGGCCGGTGCTCGACGCGGACACGACGAAGGGGTCGGCGGGGGGCGCGCCGGGGGCCCCCCCCCCCCAGTAGTGTTATGCTGGTTTGGCCTTTTCGCCCGCCCGGGAAGCCCCCCCCGGCGCGG
>NZ_JBSGDY010000239.1:0-7204 GCF_053602615.1 Micromonospora sp. NPDC004336 | reverse complement strand
TCCGCAAGGGTGACCACGTCTCCTGGGCCAGTCACAGCGGCCGGGCGTACGGCGACGGCGACCTCGGAGCCGGTCGGGTCGCCCGGGTCGGTGTCGAGCAGCGCGGCGGGCACCAGCAGGGCGATGCCGGCGGCGACGGCCACGGTGCGCCGGCCGCCGGGCACGAGGGCGAAGGGGCGGGCCTGGCCGGGGGTGGCGATCACCGGCCGGAACGGCTTGAGCTGCGCGTGCTCGGCGATCGCCTCGTCGAGCTGGTCGAGCACCGCGCCGCGCTGCTCGATGGCGTCGGCGAAGGCCAGGGTCAGCTTGAACCGGAAGTCGGCGGCCACGTCCACGGGGAGCATCAGCCCGGAGGTGCGCCGCCGGTCCAGCACCTGCATCAGGGTGACCGGCGCGTGCGGGTCGTGCGCCAGGCCGGTCATCCTCCCGTACGCCCAGTCGCGCCGGCCGCGCCCGCCGAGCAGCACCAGCCGGCGGTTGGTGATCACCGCCATGCCGGCGTCGGCGACGCGGGTCCCGTCGGGCCGGCGGGAGCGCAGCGGGGCGGACTCCGGGGCGAGCGTCAGGTCCGGCGCGGGCAGCACGGTGGTGTGCCGGACCTCCACCAGTTGCGCGGCCGGCAGCACCCAGAAGACCACCTCGTCGGGCGCCAGCTCCAGGGGCAGCCCCGCGCCCGCGGCGGCCGAGCCCTGGAACTCCTCGGCGAGGGTACGCAGCCGGCGCAGCTCGTCGTCGCGTCGTCGCCAGGCCTTCTCGGCGCTGCGGAACACTCGCCGCCGCCGTTCGTTCTGCCGGTGCGCCCACCGGTACCGCCACGTGGAACCCGTCGAATCAGTCCTTGCCATGCCGACTCCTTCGCCGCGCAGGCCACCAACCGGGGTGTCACAGTCCTCAACGGTGACAACGGTCGGCGGGGACACGACGCAACGGGGCAAAATGGCCGATCAGCGGACCAAATCGGACGATAGGCGGGTGTCGCCGGGCCGGCCCGTACCCGTCGGGCGTGTCGCCCGCGCGGGCCAGGCCGCGACGCGGCCCGCATCGGCGCCGATCGGGCGGGGGCGACGCGCCGCCGGCGCGGATCGGTCGGGACGCCACGCGCCGCCGGATCCGACCGGGGGGCGGTGCGGCGGCGCGCGGGCCCGGGTCGGGTGCCCGGCCGGCGCGCGGCGATGTGCGGGTCAGTGGCGGTGGCGGCCCTCCCCCACCCGGTAGGTGCGCAGGTTCGGGTCGGCCTTGATCTGCGCCTCCGTGTACTTGATCGTGTCCCAGCCCTTGCCGGAGTAGAGCCGGGTCTGGTCGGCGTACCAGGGGGAGTTCGGGTTGCTCGACTGCGAGTAGGTGAGGATCTGCCGCCCCGACGGGCCGTCGCGGCCCAGCTCGATCGCCATCACGAACGACGAGCCGTGCACCACCTTCGGGTAGCCGACGCCGGGCGCCAGCGGGCCGATGATCATGTTGAACACGCCGGCCTCGGCGCGTCCGCCGTGGATCGGGATGCGCCGCTCGCCCCGTGGCTCGGTCTGGATGTCGCCCAGCCGGGCGTCGAGCGGGATGCCGGCGAGCCGGCGCACCGCGTCGGCGAGCGCCGTGCGGACGCGGGGGTCGGCGATGTTCAGCCGGCTCGGGGTGCCCACCGGGTCACCGGCGTCGAACGCGTCGGCGAAGCGGATGCCGCCGGACAGGGCGAACTCGGTGAACAGGTGCGCGCCCCGGCTGTCGAGGTCGACGCGCAGGTCCCAGCCCTTCAGCGCCGCGCAGGCCTCGCGCAGGTCGACGGTCGTCCCGTCCGAGGCGGTCGCGGTGGGGTGCGCGGTGCAGACCGCCACGAGGTCGTCGCGGACCAGCTCGCCGCCGTACGCGCGGTTGCCGAAGACGGTCTGCCAGAGCCGGGCCGTGGTGAACTTCCGCCCCGGCAGCCCGTCGGTGCCGGCGAGCCGCTCCCGCACCTGCTCCACGCCGAGCCGGGTGCGCAGGCTGCGCTCGGTGCGCTCGTTGCCGATGATGCGCGGGTAGCCCTCCAGCGGCGCCTCCGGGTTGGCCAGCCAGTGGCTGTCGTTGGAGTTGGTCACGTAGTCGGCCCGGAACCGGATCGGCAGCTTCGCCGGGCCGAGGATGCCGGGCACCGCCGCGTCGGGGTCCCGGCCGAGCGCGCACGCCGACCGGGAGCCGTCGAGGACGGCCTGGCCGCTGGTGGCGTAGAGCGGCTGGAACGGCGCGGGGATGCAGGCGGCGGCCAGCTCGTCGGTGACCCGGGGCACCACCGAGTGGTCGGCGTACAGGGCCTCGCCGCGCGAGTCGGAGGCGATCACGTTGACCCAGGGCAGGAACTGGCGCCGGTCGAGGACCTGCTTCAGCTCGCGGACCGTCTTCGCCCGGCCCATCTCCAGCCAGCCGTCGAACGCGCGGTTGTTGGTGGCGTTGACGTCGGTGATCGCGTACGCGGCGGTGGCGGTCCAGTCGAACGTGCCGGGGACCACGACCACCGGGCCGAAGTGGGTGTCGTGGAAGGTGCGGCTGACCGGCACGGTCGTGCCGCCCGGCCCGGGCACCTGGACGGTGACGGTGCGGGTGGTCATCTTCCGCGCCCGGCCGTCCACGTAGTACGAGGTGGGGTCGCCGGGGACCAGCGCCAGGCGGTGCCAGACGAAGCGGCGGGCGGTCGAGACGGTGTGGCTCCAGGCGAGGGTGCGGTTGTGCCCGATCTCGATGATCGGGTCGCCGACCAGCGCCGCGCCCTCCACGTCGTAGCGGCCCGGCACCTTCAGGTGCATCCGGTAGAAGCGCTCCGCGCCCTCCCACGGGAAGTGCGGGTTGGCCAGCAGCATCCCGCCGCCGTGCGTGGTCGCCTGCGCGCCCAGCCCGTACGCGTTGCTGCCCACTCCGGCGGGCGCGCCGTCGCGGGCGGCGACCACCGCCGCGGCGCCCGGCGCGTCCAGTACGGCGGCCGGGCCGCTGGCCGTCGGCGGCGCGGCGGCGACGATCCCGTCGAGCACCGCCCGCGAGCCCGCCCGGACCATGCTGGCCCAGCTCGCGCGCCACAGGTCGATCTCGGTCAGCGGGCGCACCCACGGCTTGCCCCGGCAGGCCGGGTCGGTGAGGTTCGCCGCGCCGGTGCGGCGCAGGTAGTTGTTGTAGCCGGCGACGAAGCCGCGGATCTGGTCGCGGACCTCGTTCGACGGGGAGCGCACGCCGTCGCGGGGCCCCTGGAGCAGCCGCTCGGCGGTGCCGTCGTCGATCGCCTTGCGGTGGAACAGGTCGCTGCGCACGTTGGCGTCGGTCGGGCCGGTCGCGCCGAAGAAGCGGGACCGCTCCGCGCTGACCGTGACGATCTTCTCCGCGATGACGCAGATGTTGTCCTCGGCCTGGGCGTAGCCGACGCCGAAGCCGAGGGAGGCGAAGTCGCGGGCGGTGATGTGCGGGACGCCGTACGACGCCCGCCGGATCTCCGCCGAGTAGCCGCCGTCGCGGTGCTGCGCGGCGGCCGGCGGGACGCCGGCGACCACCGTGGTCACGACCGTGGCGAGTGCGGTGACCACCGCGCCGGTCGGCTTGAGTCTCATCTCGGTTCTTCCCTCCCCGTCCCGGTGAACGTGCAGAACATTCACGCTGATGGGCATTCTCGTGCCGGGTCGGGGCGCCGGGGAAGACCCGACCGGGAAACGGGTTGTTCCCCCTACGGGCCGCCCGGATGGTCGGTAACGTCGGCGGCACCCGGGGCCAGCGAGGGGGTGGGGCCGGTGGGCGACCCGCTCCGCGCCGTCGTGGTCGGCGTCGACATCGGCACCACCAGCACCAAGGCCGTCGCGTACGACACCGGCGGCAACCAGCTCGTGCACCACTCGGTCGGCTACCCGCTCGACGAGCCCCACCCCGGCTACGCCGAGCAGGATCCGCAGCTCATCCACGCGGCGGTGCTGGAGTCGGTCCGTACGGTGGTGACGGAGCTGGGCCGGCGGGTCGACGCGCTGGCGTTCAGCACCGCGATGCACAGCCTGATCGGGCTGGACGCCGACGGCACCCCGCTCACGCCGTCGGTCACCTGGGCCGACTCGCGGGCCAGCCGGCAGGCCGAGCGGCTGCGCGGGGTCCCGTCCGGCCTCGCCCTGCACCACCGCACCGGCACCCCGGTCCACCCGATGGCGCCGCTGCCCAAGCTGCTCTGGTTCGCCGAGCAGGAGCCGCAGCTCTTCGGGCGGGTCGCCTACTGGGTGGGCATCAAGGACTGGATCCTGCTGCGGCTCTGCGACGCGCTGGTGACCGACCACTCGGTCGCCTCGGCGACCGGCCTGCTGGACATCCACCGGCTCGCCTGGGATCCCGAGGCGCTCGGCATCGCCGGGATCACCGAGGAGCAGCTGCCCGAGCTGGTGCCCACCACCACCGTGCTGCCCGGCCTCACCGCCGAGGCGGCGGCGGCGACCGGGCTGCCGGCACAGACGAAGGTGGTCGTCGGCGCGGGCGACGGCCCGCTGGCCAACCTCGGGCTCGGCGCGGTCGCCCCGGGCGTGATGGCCTGCTCGATCGGCACCAGCGCCGCGATGCGGGTGATGGTGGAACGCCCCGGCGTCGACCCGCTCGGCGGGGTGTTCTGCTATGCGCTGACCGAGCGGCGTTGGGTCGTCGGCGGCGCGATCAACAACGGCGGCGTCGTGCTGGACTGGGCCGGCGAGGCGCTCGCCCCGGAGCTGGGCGAGGACGCCGAGGAGGCGCTGCTGGCCCTGGCCGCCGAGGCGCCGGTCGGCTCCGGCGGCCTGATCATGCTGCCGTACCTGCTCAACGAGCGGGCGCCACACTGGAGCGCGCTGCCGCGCGGCGCGTACGTGGGGTTGACCCACGCGCACCGCCGCGCGCACCTGGTGCGGGCCGGGCTGGAGGGGGTCTGCCAGCAGTTGGCGCTGGTGCTGGCCTCGGTGCGGGCCGCCGGCAACGAGGTCCGCGAGATCCGGGCCAGCGGCGGGTTCGCCCGCAGCCCGCTGTGGCGGCAGATGCTCGCCGACGTGCTCGGCACGCCGGTGCGCTTCCCCACCGGCCGCGAGGGCTCCAGCTTCGGGGCGGCGCTGCTCGGCATGGAGGCGCTGGGGCTGGTCCCCTCGATCGAGGTCGCCGCCGATCTGGTGCACATCGGGGAGACGGCCCGCCCCGAGCCGGCCGCCGCCGCCACGTACGCCGCCCTGCTGCCGCTCTTCGCCGAGCTGTACGGCGCGCTGGTCCCCACGTTCACCTCGCTGCGCCGGCTCGCCCCGGGACTGCCGCCGGGACCGGCGTAGCCCCCGCCCGGACGGGTGACGCCGCCGGGCGCCGCACCCGAGCCTCCCGCCGGCCCTGAACCGGGTGCGGGCGCGAGGAAGCCGACCCGAAGCGCTCGTCCGCCTGGCGGGGCGCTGTGCGCGTACCGCCGGGGGTCGTCACGTTGTCGGCGCAGCCGGCGGCTCCGGGGTGCCCGCCGGGGTGGCGTCCGCGTCGAGCAGGCGGCCGGCGGCGGCGCGGGCCTCGCGGGCGGCCTCGACGTCGCCGGTGATGGCGGCGGTGACCATCGCGCCGTTGGCCAGCAGGGCGAGCTGCGCGGCGAGCGCCGGCGGCCGGCCGGCCGCCGCGACGAGCGCCGCGAGGTGGTCGGCGAATGCCCGCTTGTGGGTACGCACGATGTCGACCACGTTGGCCGAGGTGCCGCCCAGCTCGGCGAACGAGTTGATGAAGGCGCACCCCCGGTAGTCGGGCTCGCCGAACCAGTCGTGCAGGTAGTCGAAGACCGCCAGGACGCGCTCCGTCGGGGTCGGCCGCGCCGAGGTGTACGCCGCCAGCGCGTCGCGGACGGCCCGGTCGCGGCGGCGCAGCACCGCCTCCACCAGGTGCTCCTTGGAGGGGAAGAGCTGGTAGGTGCGCTTGAGCGAGACGCCGGAGGCGGCCCGGATCGCGTCCATCCCGACGGCCTGGATGCCGCGCTCGTAGAAGAGCGTGTCGGCCGCGTCGAGCAGCCGCGCCTCGGCGGTGGTGTGGTCCATGTCAAAGCCCCTTGCCTGGAGAACCCTCGTTCTCCTACGGTATCAACCAGCCGGAGAACGCTCGTTCTCTCGATACCCAGGAGCATGCCCGTGTCCCCGTTCGCCACCCGTCACCACGTGGTCCCCGTCGCCGGCCAGCAGGTCTTCTACCGGGAGGCCGGCGACCCGTCCCGCCCGACCCTGGTGCTGCTGCACGGCTTCCCCACCAGCTCGCACATGTTCCGGAACCTGATCCCGACGCTCGCCGACGAATACCACCTCGTCGCCCCCGACCACGTCGGCTTCGGCAACTCCTCCGCCCCGCCGGTCGGCGGGTTCGACTACAGCTTCGAGCGGCTCACCGAGATCACCCTCGGCCTGCTCGACACCCTCGGCATCGACCGCTTCGCGCTCTACGTGCACGACTACGGCGCCCCGATCGGCCTGCGCATCGCCAGCCGGCACCCGGAGCGGGTAACCGCGCTGGTCACCCAGAGCGGAAACGCCTACACCGAGGGCTTCACCCCGTTCTGGGAGGTGCTCTTCGCGCACGCCAAGGACCGGGCGACCCACGAGCCGGAGGTCCGCAAGCTGCTGGAGGTCGAGGCCACCCGCTGGCAGTACACGCACGGCGTGCCGGCGGACCGGCTGGACCGCGTCGCCCCCGAGACCTGGCGCCTCGACCAGGCGGGCCTCGACCGGCCGGGCAACAAGGAAATCCAGCTCCAGCTCTTCTGGGACTACCAGTTCAACCTCGACGTCTACCCCGACTTCCAGCGCTACTTCCGCGAGCACCGGCCGCCGACCCTGGTCACCTGGGGCCGCCACGACGAGATCTTCGGGGCCGCCGGCGCCGAGGCGTACGCCCGGGACCTGCCCGACGCCGAGATCCACCTGCTGGACACCGGCCACTTCGCGCTGGAGACCCACGGCGACGAGATCGCCGGGCTGATCCGCGACTTCCTGCGCCGGGTCGGCTAGGCATGGCCGCGACCACCCTCGGCCCGCCGGCGCTCGACCGGCGGGCCGCCCGGGCCGGCGCGCTCGTCGCCGGTGCGGTGCTGCTCGGCGCAATGGGCCTGCTGGCCACCATCGAGGCGCTGACCGGGCGGGACGTGTTCGCCCTGCCCTTCGTCGCCTCGGCGGCCGTGGTCGCCATGGCCCCCCGGGCGCCGCTGGCCCGGCCGGCGGCGGTGCTGCCGGGCTACGCGGCCAGCGCC
>NZ_JBSGDY010000238.1:0-7295 GCF_053602615.1 Micromonospora sp. NPDC004336 | reverse complement strand
GTGGTCTGCCCGAAGGGCATCCCGCTGAACACCATCGGCCGGCTCAACCGCGACTACCTGGTGGCCACCTCCAAGCGGGGCGACAACACCCCGGCCCGACGCCGTGGGCTGCCGGTCCGACGCCGTGGGCCGACGACCCGACGCCCGGCGCGGTGGGGCCGGTGCCGGACGCCACCGGCACGGCGGGCGCGGCACCCGGAGCGGCGACGCGCGGCGGGGCGGCGGTCGCCGCGACGACGGCCGCCGCGTCCGCCCCGACCACCATCGTCGGAGCGCCGTAGGCCGGCGGCCGTCCGGCGTCGGCGGGCCCGGGCCGTCCGGTGCCAGCGGACACGGGCCGGCCAGCATCGGCGGGCACGGGCCGGCCGGCATCAGCGGACCGGCCGACAGCGGCGGACGCGGGACGGCCGGTGGGGGTGCTCCGGGGACGGTCCGGGGAACGGTCGACCCCGGCCGGCAGGTCGAGGGCCGCCTCGGCCCCCATCCGGCGACGCAGGGTGCCCAGGGCGCGCGAGGTCTGGCTCTTGACCGTGCCCGGCGAGATGCCGAGCAGGGCGGCGGTCTGCGCCTCGGACATGTCCTCGTAGTAGCGCAGCACGAGCACCGCCCGCTGCCGGGTGGGCAGCGCGCTCAGGTGACGCCAGAGCAGGTCCCGGTCGAGCTGCTGCTCGATCTCGTCGACCGCGGCGCGCTCCGGCAGCGTCTCCGTGGGCCGCTCACCGTGCCACCGCCGGCGCCACCAGCTCGTCGAGGTGTTGACCATGACCCGGCGGGCGTACGGCTCGATCGCCTCGATCCCGCCGAGCCGCTTCCAGGCCAGGTAGGTCTTGGTCAACGCGGTCTGCAGCAGGTCCTCCGCGGTCGCCCAGTCCCCACTGAGCAGGTACGCGGTGCGCAGCAGGGCGCCGGAGCGGGCCGCGACGAAGTCGCGGAACTCCTCCTCCAAGGGATCCCTGCCAGCCATCAGCCACCTCCGCGACCCGTTTCCCTGGCAGGTTGCCACGCCCCGGGTGGCCGGGTCGACGGCGAATGGTGCGCAGTTCCTCCGATGTTCGGACGAAAAGTTTCACGCCCCGTCGTCGGCCTTGGCCTCGTCGGCCTCCTTGCCCAGCCGCGCCTCGACCGCCTGCGGCTCGTACATCTCCTCGACGACGCGCAGGTAGAGCTCGTTGGGGTTGGGCAGGTTCTTGATCTCGCGGAGCGCCTGCTCCTGACCGGCGGACTCCAGCACGAAGGTGCCGTAGTTGAGCGCCCGGCCCGTCGGGGTCTGCTCGTATTTCATGTCGGTGACCCGGACCAGCGGCATCATCGCGACCTGCCGGGTGATGATGCCGTTGACCACCATCACCCGCTTGTTGGTCAGGATGAAGCGGTCGTACCACCAGTCGGCGACCTTCCACGCCACCCAGCCCATCACCGCGAACCAGAGCAGCACGGCGATCGTGGTCAGCGCCCCCACGTCCTGCCCGGCGAGGAAGCCGGAGAGGTAGCCGAGCACGAACGTCGCGGCGATGCCGACCAGCAGCGGGGTGGAGAGGTGGATCCAGTGCCGCTTCCACTCGCCCCGGTAGCGCTCGGTGGGGAAGAGGTAGCGCGCGACCAGCGAGCTGGGCTCGTCCTCCAACGGCAGGACCCGGCGTGGGGTCATGCCGGCGGCGTCGGCCCGCAGGCCGGCCAGCTCGTCCTCCGAGATCTGGGGCGGCTGGTAGCCGGCCTCGGGATCGCGGATCCAGGCCCGACCGGACCGCCCCTCCCCCGCGTAGGCCGGGCCGTCGCCGTAGCCGGCGTCGTCCGAAAGGGAGGGGCCGTCGCCGAGGCCCGGGCCGGTGCCGTAGCCCGGCCCGTCGTCGGGCCCGAGCCGAGGGATCGGCTCCGTGTCTCGCTCCCGGCGCTCCCGGTCGGGGTCGTCGGGGTCGAAGGGTGGACCGGAGGGGCTTCCCATCGGCGGTTAGGCCACGAGACTGGTGAAGAAGTCGCCGAAGCCCTGGGCGATGTCCATGATGCCGCCGCCCAGGGACTTGAAGACGTCCGCAGCAGAATTTGGCCGGTAGGCGACGAAGAAGATCAAGAATGCGATTCCGGCCCAGGTGAGGACCTTCTTGACCATGGCGGGCCATCCTCTCGCGCGGCGCCGGGTCCCATTACCGCAGCGGCACCCAGAGTATCAGTGTGGTGTCGTACAGTGAATATCTGCGTCCGTTCTCCGACATTCCGGGATGGAAGTCAAGCCCTGGAGCCCTGCGAGGCCCCGGAACCTGTCAAGCCTTCCCGTGCAGATACGGAGACGGTGCGCCGTACACGAGCTCGGGCGGTGTCCACTCGGTCAGGTCGTGCAGCACGACGTCTTCCGCGAGCAGGTGACCCGCACTCGCCGGCCAGGCTATCGCATGGAGCCACAAACCCCGAGCCTCGCCGGCGTACGCGCTTCGATCTGTCGGCGAGTTCACGAGCCACAGTGGAGTCGGGTGACCGGCCACCTTGATCCTGGCCTGCCCGACGTGCTCCGGGTGGCCGGGGCCGGGGTCGGTCAGCGCCTCGGCCAACTCCGGGCCGGGATCGGGGCCGACCATCCCGGCGAACCGGGTGCCCAGGCCGACGCCGGGCTCCTCCGCCACGAAGACCACGTCGGCGGGGCCCTCGCCGAGCGGCGCGGGGCCGGCGCAGGCCACGGCCGTGGCGCGGACGCCGGTCCGGTCGTCCCCGGCGTACGCGACCCCGGTCACGGTCCAGCCCGGCGGCAGTGGCCACGGGCACCACAGGGGCGTCGGCGGCCGGCCCGGCGGGTCGGCGGCGGCGGTGATGCGGTCCACCACGCTGGCGACGATCTCCGCGCCGATGTGCTCGGGCACGTGCAGCGGGGGAACGGGCCCGCAGTCCAGGCAGCGCGACTCGGTGTGCATCAGGTCCGGCGCCCGCACCGGCCCCCCACATCTCGGACAACTCACCGCGACACTCACCATCCCACCGTCGCCCCGCACCGCCGCCCCGTCAAGCGGAGCGCCGGTTTCGGTGCCACCGACCGGGGTCTGTCAGGTCGGCGGTGGGCCGGCGTGCGCGCGGATCCAGGCGTGCATCGCGATGCCGCTGGCCACGCCGGCGTTGATCGACCGGGTGGAGCCGTACTGGGCGATGGAGAAGAGCTGGTCGCAGGCGGCACGCGCCGCGTCGGAGAGGCCGGGCCCCTCCTGCCCGAAGAGCAGGACGCAGCGCCTCGGCAGGGTGGTGGTCTCCAGCGGGCGCGACCCGGGCAGGTTGTCGATGCCGACGACCGGCAGCGCCAGCCCGGCCGCCCAGTCGACGAACTCCTCGATCGTCCCGTGGTGCCGGACGTGCTGGTAGCGGTCGGTCACCATCGCCCCGCGCCGGTTCCACCGGCGGCGGCCCACGACGTGCACCTCGGCGGCGAGGAAGGCGTTCGCGTTGCGGACGACCGTGCCGATGTTGAAGTCGTGCTGCCAGTTCTCGATCGCCACGTGGAAGTCGTGCCGGCGTCGGTCCAGGTCGGCCACCACCGCCTCCCGCCGCCAGTAGCGGTAGCGGTCGACGACGTTGCGCCGGTCGCCCTCGGCGAGCAGCTCGGGGTCGTAGCGCGGGTCGTCCGGCGGGTCCCCCGGCCACGGTCCCACGCCGACGTCGAGCTGGTCTCCGGTCACGGTCAGGCAGGGTACGGCCCGCGGGTGCCGCCCCGGGCCGCGGCCCCGCCGGCCCGCCCGGTCAGCCCAGCCCCAGGGCGCCGCCCAGCCGGTCGAGGAACCGGCGGTCGGCGGGTGCCGACGGCAGCCCCTCGGCGCCGGCCGTCGCCGCCCGGCAGACCCGGGCCGCGACCGACTGCACCCACTGCCGGTACGCCGCCGAGTCGGCGGGATCGGCCCGCCGCAGCACCCGGGTCGCGGCCCGGCAGGCGGCGAGCAAATCCACCACGTCGGTGACCCGGTCGACGGGCGGCGACGCGCCGTCGTGCCGGGCGTAGATGGCGGCGACCACCGCGCGTACGAGATCGCTGTCGAAGGCGCGACCGGCGGCCACCGCGTCGAGGCCGGCGAGCCCGGCGGAGACCGTCCGGCGGGGCCGGCCGGGGCCGGGCGCGGCGGCGGCGACGAGCACCCGGCCGGGCAGGCCGGTCAGCAGGTCCCACTCGGCGGCGGAGTAGACGGCGGTGGTCGACGGTGCGGCGCGGCGGCCGGCAGAGGGCGGCTCTCCGGCGACGGAGTGGCTCATGAGGACCTCCGGCGCCAGCATATGCCCCGGAACGGAAAAAAGGCCCCTTCCACCCGGAACCCGGGCGGGAAGGGGCCGTCGCGTCAGCGGGGCTCGGGGAAGCTCGGGCGCTCCGGGTCCACACCCTCGGGCACGTTCGCGGCCGCGTACTCCTTCTTGGGGACCATCACCCGGCGGCGGAAGACGCAGACCATCGTGCCGTCCTGGTTGTAGCCCCGGGTCTCCACCGACACGACGCCCCGGTCGGGCTTGGAGGACGACTCCCGCTTGTCCAGCACGGTGGTCTCGCCGTAGATCGTGTCGCCGTGGAACGTCGGCGCGACGTGCCGCAGCGACTCGACCTCCAGGTTCGCGATCGCCTTTCCGCTGACGTCGGGCACCGACATGCCGAGCAGCAGCGAGTAGATGTAGTTGCCGACCACGACGTTGCGCTTGAACTGGCTCGCCGACTCGGCGTAGTGCGCGTCCATGTGCAGCGGGTGGTGGTTCATCGTGAGCAGGCAGAAGAGGTGGTCGTCGTACTCGGTGACCGTCTTGCCGGGCCAGTGCCGGTAGACCGCGCCGACCTCGAACTCCTCGTAGTAGCGGCCGAACTGCATCCTTGTCCCCTTCGACGGGCGGCGATGGAGTTCGGCACAGCATGCCTTATCGAGTGTTAAGGCAGCGGGTGGGGCGCGGGCCGGGCGGAAATGTCACACCGGCGCTCCCGGGGGGAGACGCAATGAGCGGCGGGGCCCTCCCCGGCACCCGCCGCCCACGCTCTGATGCGGAAGATTCTGCCCCACCGCGACGCGGAGAGAACAGAGATCGAGGTCACATTTATCTTTTTGTAACACTACTCTCCGTAGCTTGGTCGGGAGCCTTTGGCGATCTCCGCACACGCGATAGCCGCTTGTCAAGCGCCAGATTGCTCATTTCTGCCGACCTACCGTGTCGATCTTTGTGGAAGCGCTCCCATCACGGCTTGTCACGCAAATGCGTCCTGCACTTGCGGTCCGCACGAGCGCATCGAAGCCACGCCGATCGATGAAGGGCGGCACCGGCGACCGGCGCGAGCGCGCGTTTCGGTGGTCGGATGGCGGGAATTCCACGAGGTACGCCCTGGTTCCACCAGACGTAGCTATTCCGCGCCGATCGGAGACTTTCATGGCAACCGTAGAGCTGACCACGGCAAACTTCGACGAGGTCGCCAGCAGCGACGGCATCGTGCTCGTCGACTTCTGGGCCGAGTGGTGTGGCCCGTGCAAGCGGTTCGCCCCGGTCTACGAGCGCTCCTCGGAGAAGCACCCCGACATCGTCTTCGGCAAGGTCGACACCGAGGCGCAGCAGGAGCTGGGCGCCAAGTTCGACATCCGCTCCATCCCGACCATCATGGCGATCCGCGACGGCGTCATCGTCTTCGCCCAGCCGGGCGCCCTTCCCGAGTCCGCCCTGGAGAACCTGATCGAGCAGGTCCAGGCCCTCGACATGGACGACGTCCGCCAGAAGCTGGCCGGTCACCAGCACTGAGCCGAGCCACACGACGGCCGGGCCCGCGGGCCCGGCCGTCGTCGCGTCTAGCGGGCGGGCGCGGCGGCCCTCGCCTCCGGTTCCCATCCCCTCCGGCGGGTCCGCGGGCCCGGCCGGTCCCGCCACCCGGCGGCGACATGTGGCCGCCGGAGGGACCCGGGACGGGCGGTACATCCCGTATCGTCACGACCCGATGGAGACCTTGACCAGCCGCGGTCGCGCTATCCGGCTCGCCGCCACCGCCCTCGGCCTGGCCGTCCTGCTCGCCGGCACCGTCTGGGGCACCGACGACCACTTCCCGTTCGGCCCGTTCCGGATGTACTCGACCTCGAACCCACCCAGCTCCCCCGCCCCGGACACCCGCGTCGAGGGCGTCGACAGCACCGGCGCGGTCGTCGACCTGGGCGAGAGCGCCACGGGCATCCGCCGCGCCGAGATCGAAGGCCAGCAGGACCGCTACGCCGCCGACCCCGAGCTGCTCACCGAGGTCGCCGACGCGTACGCCGAACGCCACCCCGGCGCGGCCGAGCTGGTGGAGGTCCGCATCGTGATCCGCTGGCACGGCATCCGGGACGGCCGGCCGACGGGCCGCTGGACCGACGAGACCGTGGTCTCCTGGAGGGCGCCCCGATGACCCGCTGGTTGACCGAGCCGGTGCCCCGCGGCCGGGTGGCCGCCTTCCGGACCCTGATCTATCTCTTCGTCGCCGCCGACCTGGTCGTCTTCACCCCATGGGTGCGCACCCGCGTCTCCGTGCCCGGGGAGCTCTACCAGCCACTGCTCGCCGGGCGGATCCTGCCGCTGCCCACACCCACCCCGGCGCTGGTCGCCGCGCTCTTCTGGGCCCTGCTGCTGCTCGCCCTGCTCGCCGCGACCGGCCGGGCGCCCCGGCTGCTCGGCTGGGCCGTCTTCGCGCTCTACTTCGAGTGGATGATCGTCGCGATGAGCTACGGCAAGGTCGACCACGACCGGTTCGGCCTGCTCGTCGCGCTGGCCGTCCTGCCCACCGCCGGCCGGGCCCGGCACGGCGACGCCACCCGCACCGAGGCGGGCGGCTGGGCGCTGCGGGTCACCCAGATCGCCGTCATCTGCACGTACTTCCTGGCCGCCTGGGCCAAGCTGCGCTTCGGCGGGCTGGACTGGCTTACCGGCTCGGTGCTGGCCCGGGCGATCATCCGGCGCGGCACCGAGCTGGCCGACCTGATCGCCTCGGTGCCCTACCTGCTGATCGTCGCCCAGTTCGGCATCGTCGCGTTCGAGCTGCTCAGCCCGGTGGTCTTCCTGCTGCGGGAGCGCTGGCGGCTGGCGACCGTGGGCTTCTTCTACTCGTTCCACCTGGTCACCATCGCGACCATCACCATCTCGTTCGCCCCGCACCTGGCGGCGATGACCAGCTTCCTGCCGCTGGAGCGGGTGCGGCCCGTCGTCTGGGCGCGCCGGCTGCTCGGCCGGGCCCGACGGGACACCGGGCAGGCCGCCGACGCCGCCGGCCCCGCGCCGTCGCTGGCCGGTCAGGCGTCCGCGGCCGGCCGGCCGGACGGGCCGTAGAGGCGCTCCCGCGCCTCCTG
>NZ_JBSGDY010000237.1:0-7346 GCF_053602615.1 Micromonospora sp. NPDC004336 | reverse complement strand
TGACCCGCCGCATCACCCGCGGCCAACCCGCACGCCGCCAAGCCCGCCGCACCTTCACCCGGACCTGATCAACCCGATCTCAAACACGCTCTTAGCTGACTTTTTCGTAGAGGATGCCGTGTTTGCTGCGCATGAGGGTCTCTATCGATGCGGCAAGGTTGGTGTCGTGCACCAGTAGTCCTAGCTCTACGTTGGTGTTCTCGGCGCTGTAGGAGAAGTTTGCGCTGGTTAGAAGGGTTATTGCGCGGTCGACGACGATGAACTTGGCGTGGTTGACCAGCGGCTGGTGGCCTCCGGGCAGGGTCAGCGTGCGGAATACGGCGGCCTGCGCCAGGTGGGCTGCGACGGTTGCCGGGGAGCCGGCGTGGGCGTCGAGGTACACCGTGACGCTCAAGCCGGGACGTGTTGCGGCGATCCTCAGGGCTGTCCACATGCTTGAGTGCGGGGTGAAGTTGAAGCTGGAGCAGACGATCGACATGCGTGCGTCGTCGATGATGCGTTGGGCTTCGCTGGTGAGGCGGCCGGTGGTGGCCTCGACGCCGGGCATGGTCCAGACGGGGGAGATGTCGGTTCGGACCGCTCGTGCACCGGCGATGGCGCGGAGCACGGCGATCGAGTCGTCCCGGTGTTCCGCACCAATTTTGGCTGCGGTCAGCAGGCGTTTCACCTCGCTGCGGCGGGCGGCGTGCACCTCTTTCAGTGCTTGGCCGGTGGTGCCGCCGGCTTGTAGCACGGTGGCGAGTCGTTGTGCCTCGTACGCGGTCAGGAAGGCGCCGAGATCGGTGTGGGGGTCAGTAGACATCGATGGTGCCGAAGAAGCCGGGAACCCGTTCGTCGTCGATGCTGGGCAGGGTCAGCAGGAACCGTCGGTCGAGGAACCGGTTGGCGCGTTCGCAGGAGGTTTCCGAGGCGAAGCTACAGCAGTGGCAGGCTGCGCCGTGCAGGAAGTCCTCGCCGTGCCGTGGGGTGCGTTGGCCGCAGACGGGGTCGGATGAGCAGCGGGCTGCTCTGCGGAGCGCGTCGAGCAGGAGTCCGTGGAGTCGTTCCGGTTGGCTGAGGGCGACGAGGCCGCCGAGGGTTCCCTCGCTGTCGGAGGCGGTGGTGCAGATGAGTAGTCCGGCGGCGGCGGGGCGGTCGGGGGTGGCGGGCCAGGCGTAGAGGCGTTCGCTGAGGCTGGCGGCGCCGTAGCCGCAGGACATCGCCATCTGGCGGATGAGGGTGTGTGCGAGGGTGTGGATCAGCCAGTAGCGGGGTGCGGGGAACCGGGTGTCGGGGTTGATCTGGGCGGCGGTGGCCGAGAAGCGTCGGGAGAAGTTGTGTCGGTGGGCTTCGCGGTGCGCCCGCCACAGCGCGGTGGGCAGGATCTGCGCTTCCCAGGCTGCGACGGCGGTCTCGTCCAGTTGAAGGAAAATGCCCTCGCCGCGGTCCTCGGTGGCCGGCACCCAGGTGGGTCGGCCGTCGCGGGTGAGCTTGACGAGCCGGCTCGCGAGGTCGTTGACCCGGTCCATCTCGTCGATGCGGGTGAAGCCGATCACCGCGTTGACCTTCTTCATCCGGTTCACGGCGATGACCCGGTGCACCTGCTTCGGGAGGTCGGCGGCGGTGGGCATCTCGGTGACCATCAGCCCGCTGGAGTCCTGCTGTTGCGCGAACAGGCTCGGCTTCTGCAGGTAGTCCCACTCCGGCACAAGCAGCTCGACCGGGTCCCAATCGAGTAGCCTCTCCCGGCGCTCCTCCTCCGACGGTGGTGGGGCGAGTGCCTCGGCTGCGGCTGCGGTCAGCTGCTCGTCGGTGACCCCGTCGATGTCACACTTGTGCGCGACGAGAAGTGAGCGAAGCACCTTCGGCAGGGTGGCGTAGTCGGCCAGTTCCTCCGGGGTCAGGTGCGTGCGGAGCTTCGTGGCGAGCGCAGTCTGCTTTTGCTCCTCGGTGCGGGGCATGACGATGATCGACTGGGTCGAGGCGAACCAAAGGTTGGACGCGCCCATCATCATGAGCGAGGTGTCCAGCCCACACTTCGGGTCGAAGGCGTTCAAATGCGGATGCCGGCCCCGGCAGGCGGGCAGCTTCCGCTTGCCGGCCTCGCCCTGCGCCTCGCCCATGCCGCGCCGCTGTTGGCAACGCTCGCAGGCGATGACCGCGCCGGCTCCCTGACCGATGTTGCTGTCGCGCAGCTTCAGGTCCGGGTGCGGGGCGGCGGGACAGCTTCTGCCACGGTGCACCCACAGCGCGTACGGGAACTCGTCGAGGTGACCGTCGGCGCAGGCGAGTAGGTAACGGGCGGGCACTGCCGGGCTGCGCCTAGCCTTTCCCTTCACGGGAGCCTTGACCTTTCCCTTCGCCGCCCCCGCGAACGTACGTCCGGGACAGCTGGTGTGTTCGAAGGTCGCCAGGTCGGGCCGGAACGGGTGGGTGTTGGTGTAGCTGAACCGGGACAGGGGCCCGAGGTAGTCGCAGCCGGTGCAGCGCAGCCACTGCGGGAACACCCGGGCCGGGATGCCGAGGTCGGAGCCCTCCTGTGACATTGCGCGGGCTTTCGGCTGCCATGGGAACGGTCGCAGTTGCTGCACGCGGGACCCGAGGTGAAGCTGGACCACCTTGAGCAGCCGTGGTTCCTCGATTGTCGGCACGGTGGACCGCCGCCGCCAGATCGGCTCCCAGTCGTCGAGGCCAGCCGGCATGATCGAGAACTGCGGCAGGTCCATGATCGAGCCGACACCGTAGGTGTAGAGCAGTGACGACGGGCGGGCCGAGCCGACCTTGGCCCGGTTCTTGACGTTCGACTGCTCGCTGTCGGCGAGCGGGTCCAGCGGCTGCGCCGACTCGAAGATCATCTGCTCTGCGTCGTCGTCCGTCACTCGTCGTCTCCTTCGGACAGCTCCCACGCTGGCGCGTCGTCGGGTTCGACGACGAACAGCCGCTCGGGCACGGGGCTGACCAGCAGGTTGATCTCCGGCTGGACCTCCCGCATCGAGTGCGCGACGACGAACGGCGCGCGGTCCGGCTGACCCTGGTGGGCCTTCGCGTTCTCCGGGCTGATCAGCAACGGCAGGTGGCTGTCGTTGTCACCGGTGCGCTCGTACACCAGGGTCTTGCTGAGCTTCCCGGCGTACTTTCCCCGAGCGTTCCACTGGTCCAGCCGGTTGATCAGCCGCTGGTGCGCCTGTGCCATCAGGTCGTCCAGCTGAGCCGCCGACCGGATTCGGGCGCCGAGTCGATCGACCAGGGCGGCGAGCGCGTCCTGCTCGTCACGGACCCGCCACGCGGCCCGCTCCGGCGACAGCCCGTCGTCGCGGTGCGCCTGTAGCACCCGCGCCGCGCTCACCAGCACTCCGTCGATGCCCCGGTCCAGAGCCGTCGGCGAGAACGGGGTGACCGACAGCGCCTCGACCTGCGCATAGAACGTCTCGTGGTAGTGCCGGAACTGCTCGTAGTGGGCCAGGTCGCGGGGCCGCGCCCAGTTCCCGAGCGCCACGACTAGCCCGGGGCGGCCGCAGTCCTCACCCGGGCGGCCGACGTCGCGGCCCACCCGCGAGGACGCCTGGATGTACTCGGCGGTGTTCTTCGGCTGCCCCACCACCAGCATCAACCCGAGCCGCTGCACGTCGACCCCGACCTGCAGCATCGAGGTGGCCAGCACCACGTCGAACGGGTCGGCCTTCGGCCGCTCCAGCCGCCCGCCGGCCTCATGCTGTTCGAGCCGCTGTCGCATCGCCGCGGTCGTGGCGTAGCCGGGGTCGAACTCCAGGGCCAGGTTGTCCAGGGTGCGGCCGATGTCGACTGAGGCGATCCGGGAGGTCAGCTCACCGGTGACCAGCCGCCCGTACGAGCCGAGCCGCCGTGGGAAACCCGAGCCGGGGCGGGGTTGCCGGACCCGGTTCTGCACGTCGTCGGCCATGTAGCGGGCCATGCCGGCCAGTTCGCGGGTCGCGTTGAAGTAGCCCACTAACGTCATGTAGGGATCGGCGGCGGACCCACCGCGGTCGAACAGCAACTGCCCGGCGAGCAGCAGCACCTCGGCGACCCGGATTTCCGCGCTCGACAGCCGCACGCCCTGCGCGCTCACCCCGATGTAGCGCCTGCCCGGGGTGGTCGGCCCGATCGGCAGTTCCTGCGAGAAGTACGTGTCCGCCACGTCCAACACCTGCGGCGGGAAGATCTGCACGCCGCGCCCGTACAGCCCTCGCACCTGCTCGTCAGCGCGGCGCACGGTGGCCGTCGAGGCCACGATCATCGGCCGGACT
The DNA here is from genome assembly GCF_053602615.1 of Micromonospora sp. NPDC004336. Classification (NCBI taxonomy): domain Bacteria; kingdom Bacillati; phylum Actinomycetota; class Actinomycetes; order Micromonosporales; family Micromonosporaceae; genus Micromonospora; species Micromonospora sp. NPDC004336. The sequence goes on along the minus strand of NZ_JBSGDY010000237.1, from coordinate 3,102 downwards.
GGTTTGCCGTCTGCGGTCTCCCACGACGCGAGGGTTTCCACGGCCACCTCGAAAAGCCCCACGGCGGTGCCCAGCGCCCCGGTGATCAGGTGTAGCTCGTCCTGGATGATCAGATCCGGCGGCCGGAGTCGTCCCACCGGGCGTACGGTCGCGGCGGGCAGGCCGGCCTCGGCCTTGTGACCGGTGGTGACGCTGCAACCGGCGTAGTCCGGGTGTACGTAGTCGTGCCGGCCGCAGTGCCGCCCGACGTAGCCGAACAGCGATGCCGCTTCACCCTCGCGCGCCAGCCGGGCGAACTTGTCGACCGTCGCGATCACGAACGCCGGCGGCATCCGGTAGATCTCCTCGTCCACCGTCAGCATCGGCAGGCCCTCATCCACCTGGCCGCCCTTGGCGAACGGGCACCGCCCCATATCATCGCCGCAGAAGACCAGCACCCGCCGGTCGGTCTGGATGGGTTTCACGTTCGCGGCACCGATCGGGCTGCCGCACCACGGACACCGCTGCACCTGCAACACCGTCAACCGGTGTCCGCCGTACATGCTGGCCTTCGTTAGCTGGGTGTTTGCCTCGTCCCACCGCTTCGGGCTCACGTCGGTGCCGACCCACAACCCGATCCGAAACGGTTTGCTACCCCAGGTCGCCTCGTCCCGACGGCGAACCAGCTCCGCCGCGCACACCAGCGTGGTGGCCCGCTGGAACTGCTGCGCGGTGAGCAGCCGCAACGTGTACCGCATCAACACGGCCACCCCGTCACGCCCGTCCAACGGGCCGTCCGACGACGCCACCACCTGCTGCCGACGCCGAATCGCGAACGTATACGCCGCCAGACCCAGGTACGCCTCGGTCTTGCCACCACCGGTCGGGAAGAACAACAACTCCACCCGCGACAGCTCACCACTGCGCGCCGCCGCGGTGGGATCGGTCAACGCCGGCAGCTGCATGAGGATGAACGCCAATTGGAACGGCCGCCACGACGACGGCTTCTCCCGCTCGTCGGCCCCGACCTGACCGCGTGCGTCATCGAACGACAGGCTCGGGTCGGAGCTACGCAATGCACCAATCCGAGAGTGGACCCGCTGGTCCCGCATGACCTCGTTCATGAACCGGAAGCACGCGAACGCCTCCGGATCGGCCACCACGTGCGCCAGCCCATCCGCCAGCCGCCGCTGCGCCGCACGCGCCTCCTCCACGACCTCCTCGGCCAGCTCTCGCAGATGATCGGGAAGCTGCGCCGCCTTCGCGGCCTCACCGTTGAGCCACTTTCGGTACCCGTCCACCAGCGGAGCGAGCCCCTCACGAACCTGCTCAGGGCTGGCCTTGGTGAGAGCGTCCATGCCCAGCATCGCGCCCGTTACCGACCGCGCCTGCGTCTGCGGTGTCTCCGCGACTGGCAGCCACGTCGTCCACACCGCTGTCGCCCGCCGCGCCCCCGGCTTCGCCCGCCAGTCCACCGAGCAGGTCCGCCCAACTGCGAACTCCAGCCGGTTGCGGTATTGCAAGTGCAACCGGCGCATCTCGTCGTCGTGCTCCGGCCACTCCTGCTCCATGACGTCACGCACCGGCAGGAACACCGCCCCACCGTCCGCCTCGACGTGCAGCTTCGTTTGGAACAGCCACTCGTGCACCGGGATCGTCGGCGGCGTCTCCCGATCATTGACCAGCGCGATCTCGATCAACCGCCGACCGAAACGCGCATCGTCGTAGGCGTCGATCCGCAGACAGATCTGCCCGGTCAGCACCCGCGTGTACGTCCGCCCCGGCGTCAGCTCGGCCACCGCGATCTTCTCGACGATCCCGACCGGCGTGCGTCGATACCGCCGCAGCGCCCGGCCCCGCTTGTCGACCTCACCGGTCTTCACGCTCTCGTAGGTACCCCACGACGCGGTGACCGTGAACTCGGCCAGATCGTTCGGCACCTGGAACCGCAACCCCATCGACGACGGAATCATCAGCCCCTGCCGTGGAGCCTTGTCGTCGGCGTCATCCTCCTCGCCCTCGACGTCGGTGCCGTCGGCAGACTCGGCCGGGATCCCACGCTGGGCGTGAAAACCCGCCGCATCAGATCGGATGCCTACCAGGCCATACCCGTCCTCAGAGCCGGCCGAATTAGCATCGGGCTCGGTCAGCTTCACCGGCGCGATATGCCCCACCAGGTACAGCTGACGTGGGCTCACCGTCAACAGCTCATCCGGACCACCCGATGGCCCGAGCAGCTCACGCTCTAGGACGTCGACCAGGTTCTCCCGAACCGTGTACGAGGTGCCATCCGGCTCTCGCGCGAGCCGGAAACCCGGTGCCGAGTCAGTCACAGCAGTGTCTCCTGGCCCTCGTGGACCACCGGCTTTCGCTGGCGGGCAGCCGCCTTCTTCGCTGCCTTTGGCTGCTGCGCCGCCGCGCGGCGCAGATTCTCCGCGAGCAACCGGTCCAGGATCTCCACCCGTGCCGCCGGGCTCACCGTCCACCGCGTCATTTGACGGTAAGTATGGAAGCCATGGTCCAGCGGCACATCCGACCACCCGTATGCCGCCATCACCGCCCCGTCCAGGTCAACATGGATCTGTCGGATTGCGGCGATGGCCGGGTCGTCTGAACTGTCGATCCTGATGTCATTGATGAGGTTGTAGAGTTTCGTAATTCCGATTCGGCGATCGAGCATGATTCGTGCTCTAACTTCTTCGAGCCTCCTGCCCAATGCTTCTAATTGTGCAGAATGTGGGGGGCGGGGGAATGTGGCGAAAGCAACAGATGGAGAATAGCTCGGATCGATTCGCATGGTGGCGCTGTGTTTGACGGTCCACATCCAATGCAGCGACGACGAGAGGATCGCTTGATCGGAGTATGAATCGGTGGCAAACACGATCAGTTTGTGGCTGAATAGTTGATTCGTTGATACTCGGACGGGGATTATAGTGCTGCTTACTTCGGCCATTACAAGCGATTGATCGAGTCCCGCAATAGCTCGGCGCATTGACGAGGCGTGTCTCTCGTGGCGCCACCAGAGCCTTCTAAGAGCGTGTTTGAGATCGGGTTGATCAGGTCCGGGTGAAGGTGCGGCGGGCTTGGCGGCGTGCGGGTTGGCCGCGGGTGATGCGGCGGGTC
>NZ_JBSGDY010000236.1:0-7404 GCF_053602615.1 Micromonospora sp. NPDC004336 | reverse complement strand
CCACCCGCTACGACAAACTCGCCGTCCGCTTCGAAGCCACCGTCACCATCGCCATCATCAACCAGTGGCTCCGAGCCTTATGAAACACGGGCTAGACCCGCCAGCGGGCAGACTGGACGCTGCGGCAACCGGACGGCACGACGAGCCCGGTGGTCGCGGCGGTCCTGGGCGCGGTTCAGGCTCCGGCGTCGGGCGGTGGCAGTGGCAGCTCGACGGCGGCCACCTCCTCGACCCGCAGGGCGGAGTGCGCCGGGGGCAGCCTGTCGGCTCGCGGCGAGCGACTGTGCAGCCGCCCCCGGCCGCCCGGGTCCGGGCGCCCGCCCACCTCGCAGGGCACCATCCGGATCGGTGGCGGTGGCGCGGTGAACCGGCCGGCGCCCCAACGCACCCAGAGCGCGACCCGGCCCGCGTCGGCCTCGGCGAGCAGCTTGTCCCAGGTCCGCCGGCGCGTACCGTGGTCGACCTCGACGGCGATCGGCGGCCCGTCCGGGCGCGCGCAGGCCACGTCGAGCACGGACCGCTGCGCGGACATCGGCGGCGGCAGGGGCAGCACGCTGGGCGCGCGGCGGTAGACCCGCCAGCCCTGTGCCGTGGCCCAGTCGACCACCGCGTCGATCAGCCGGGCGGTGACCTGGTCGGTGGTCAGGTCGGCGAAGGTGACGGCGTCGAGCCGGTCGGCCAGCGACGCCGCCAACCGCTCCCCGTCCTCGTCGACCACCACCGCCGCAGGGTAACCGCGCGGCCGGCCGCCGTCGACGGCAGGGCAGACGAGGGTACGCGGGGCGGCCGCCGGGGAACCGGTCCGACGAGCGCCGCCGGGCCGATGTCCGACGCGCCACCCGGGTGCGGTGTTCAGCAGGAGGAGTCGCCCCAGTCCCCCCGAGGCGGTGGCCCGGGCGAGAGGCTTGGCGCGGGCGTACCGACGCCGACCGTGACGTGCAGGCTGACAGATGCTGAGGTCGTCTTGTTTCTCAGCGTCACGCTTCCCTCGAGGAGCCGGGCCTGTCCGCCATAGAGAAGCAGCCAGGCCCGGGCGTCCTGCTGGAACAGCAGGCCGATCCGGTCGTCGTTGTCGAGGTCGGGGTGCCGCATGGTCAGGTCCGTGCACGGCCCGAGGTCGTCGAGGCGCCACGCGCCATGGGTGTCGATGACGGTCCTGCCGTCCCTCACCCTGCCCTCCAGGGGTTGTTCCTTCGTCCAGGTCACCAGCGACACGCGCGTCGCCGCGGAGGACGATCTGTTGTGGACGCGGATCGCCTCGGTGTCGTAGGGATTCAACGCGTTGCCCTCGCGCAGGATCCAGATGGCGACGGCGGCGGCGTTCTTCTGCTGCTCGTTCTCCTCCGCGATCAGGTATGCGCGCCGGGCGTAGTAGAACCCCCAGACTGTGACGATCGTCGTGATGACGACCATCGCCGCGTTGACGGGCGCCTGATGTCTGGCGAACGCACTGAGCGCGCGGCCCACCGTCGACGGGGCGGTTCGTGGCGCGCTGCGCCTACGGCGTCTGCGGGACGGCATCGGCTTCCCCCTTCGGGCGCCGTCATTGTGTAGGGCCCGGCCGTCGCGCTCCACGGAGTGTCGGATACGCGATCGCGAGGTGGGCGCCGTCGCGACCTTCGAGGGCGGGGCACCGGGCGCTCGGCGGGTCGGCCGGAGCGGTCCCGGCCGTCAGCCCGTCGCCGCGGCGAGCCGGGCCGCGAGTGTCCTGACGTGCGCGACCAGCTCCGGGGGTTCGTGCACCTGGAAGTCGAACCCCATGGTCGTCACGTAGATGGCCAACTCGTCCAGCGAGTTGGACCCGGTCCGCAGGGTGCAACTGCGCTCGTCGACAGGCTCCAGCGTGCCCGTGGTGGGGGCGATCCGCTCCGCCGCGGTCTCGGCGCTGACGCGCAGGGTGAACCGGGCCTGGTAGCGGTAGGCCGAGGTGGAGACCGCCCGCGAGGTGTAGGCGCCGACGTCGGGATCCGGCGGGGTGCGCGGGGTGAACCGCGGGCCGGTCGGGGTCCGCGGGTCGAGGCGGTCCACGCGGTACGTGCGCCAGTCCCGGCGGTCGACGTCCCAGCCGACGAGGTACCACCGCCGGCCCGCGTGCACCAGCCGGTGCGGCTCCGTGGTGCGGATGCTGCTCGCTGCGGCGTGGTCGCGGTAGTCGAAGCGCAGGCGCAGCGAGTCGCGGCAGGCCGCGGCGATGGCGGTGAGGGTGCCCGGGTCGACGGTGGGGCCCGCGTTGGCCATCGGCACCGTCACGGTGTGCAGGGCGTTGATCCGGTGACGCAGCCGGGACGGCAGCACCTGTTCGAGCTTGGCCAGGGCACGCACCGAGGTCTCCTCGATGCCGGTGATCGAACCGCCGGCGGCCGTACGCAGGCCCATCGCGACGGCGACGGCCTCGTCGTCGTCGAGCAGCAGCGGCGGCAGGTCCGCTCCGGCGCCCAGCCGGTAGCCGGGGGTGCCCGCGGTGGCCAGGACGGGGTAGCCGAGGCCGCGCAGCCGCTCGACGTCGCGGCGCACGGTGCGCGGGGTGACCTCCAGTCGCTCGGCCAGTTCGGCGCCGGACCAGTCGCGTCGGGCCTGCAGGAGCGAGAGCAGTCGCAGCAGCCGTGCCGAGGTTTCCCGCATGGTTCGAAGTCTGCCAGCCGGCTAGGACCGAGCCTGACCTAACCGGCTCCTAGGGTTTCCGGTATGCAGAACAACAGCGAGATCCGGCCCTTCACCATCGACATTCCCCAGGCCGACCTGGACGATCTGCGGGACCGGCTCGCCAGGACCCGGTGGGCCGCGGACCTGCCCGGCGTCGGCTGGAGCCGTGGGGTGCCGGTGGGCTATCTCAAGGGGTTGGCCGAATACTGGCGCGACGGCTACGACTGGCGCGTCCACGAGCGGAGGCTGAACGCGTACCCGCAGTTCACCACCGAGATCGACGGGCAGAACATCCACTTCCTGCACGTACGCTCGCCCGAGCCGGACGCGCTGCCGCTGATCCTGACCCACGGCTGGCCCGGCTCGATCGTCGAGTTCCTGGACGTCATCGGCCCGCTGAGCGACCCCCGGGCACACGGCGGCGCCCCCGAGGACGCGTTCCACCTGGTCGTACCGTCGATCCCCGGCAGCGGGTTCTCCGGGCCGACCGTCGAGGCCGGGTGGGACACCAACCGGGTGACCAGGGCGTTCGCCGAGCTGATGGACCGGCTCGGCTACGACCGCTACGGCGCGCAGGGCGGGGACACCGGCGCGGTCGTCTCCCCCGGGCTCGGCCGGCTCAACCCCGACAGGGTCGTCGGCGTACACGCGAACGGGCTCTCCGCGTTCACCGAGGTCGACCCGGACGAGGTGGGGGAACTGACCGAAGCCGAGCGGGCGCGGCTGGCGCGCCTGGAATACCTGCACACCGAGCAGAGCGGCTACATGATGATCCAGATCAGCCGGCCGCAGACCCTGGCACACGGGCTGCACGACTCCCCGGTCGGGCAACTGGCCTGGATCGTGGAGAAGTTCAAGGAGTGGACCGATCCGGCCGCCGAGCTTCCCGAGGACGCGGTGGACCGGGACCTGCTGCTCACCAACGTGACGCTGTACTGGCTGACCGGCACCGCCGGGTCCTCGGCCAACAGCTACTACGAGACCGCGCACGCCGGAGCCTGGAGCGCGAGCGAGCGTTCCACGGTGCCGACCGGGGTCGCGGTGTTCCCGCTGGACGTGTCGATCCGGCGCGCCGTCGAGCGGGAGCACACGATCGTGCACTGGTCCGAGTTCGATCGCGGCGGCCACTTCGCCGCCATGGAGGCCCCCGACCTGCTCGTCGGCGACATCCGGGAGTTCTTCCGCAAGCTGCGCTGAACCGCCACGGCGCCGGCCTCGACCGGGTCGGCGCCGCGCTTCCGCGCGCCAGGCGAATGACGCGCGATCCCTCGGCCAGCGCCGGCTTGTGGATGGGCGACGTGACGATGAGGGCGATCATGCTCCAGGCCTCCGCGGCCTCGCCGGCGCGACATCGAACGCACGACCCGTTCGGAAAAGGCGACCACCGACACGCGCGACGCGGGCCGGCCGTCATGTCCGAGACGGCACGCGGTCCCTCCGCAGGGGGAGGAGAGCCGCTCTCCCGGGGGAGGTGTGGCGCCGGCGGAAGGCGCAGGCTGAGAGCATGATCAAGAAGAGACTCACCGTCGCCGCCGGGTGGTCGCTGGCAGCCATCGGGGTCCTGCACGCCGTCGTCTTCCTGCCCCACCCGCACTGGGGCGAGTGGCTCTCCGGCGGGCTGCGCTCGGGCGAGGGCGGCGACGCGTCCCTGTCCGTGTTCTGGGCCCTGCCCGGCAGCTTCGTCGTCCCCCTGGTCCTGTTGGGCCTCCTGGTGGCGCGGTTGGGGCGGCGCGGCGAGCGCGCGCCCGCCTACGTCGGCTGGGCACTGGGCGGCTGGGCGGCCGGCTGCGCCCTGCTCATCGGTCCCAGCGGCTTCCTGCTGGGCTTCGTCCCGGCCGGCCTGCTCATCGCCGAGGACCTGCTGGCACGCCGGAGGGGCGCCGCGCAGAGCGTGCCGACGCGGCCGACCACACGGGACGCGCCGGTGGCCGGGCGGAGGCAGGACGCGCCGTCGCCGCGCTGAGCGCCGCGGCACTAGTTGACAAATCCCCTAGGAGACGGGCGGCACTCGCCGCGTGGCTCGCCAGCGAGCCGGAGCGCCACGTCGAACGCGACCCGTTCCTCGCGCGAGTGTTCTTCGGCGCCGGCCTGGACGACGACGGGCTCAGGTCGCTCCTCTCGCGTCATCGCACGGCGGTCCAGGCGAAGCTGACGCGCTTCGAGCGGATGCGCTCCGAGGCCGGAGCCGCCGACCGTGCAGCCCGGCTGCGGCTCGCCACGCTCGACAACGGCATCGCGCACCTGCGCACCGAGCTCGCCTGGCTCGACGCGGTCGAGGAGGAGCTCGCATGACCGCCTTCGCCGAAGTACACCGTCCCGCGACGGACACGGCGGGGCGTCCCCTGGTGATGCTGCACGGCGGCAACGTCGCGAACTGGATGTGGGAGCCGCAGCTGGCCGCGCTCACCGACCGGACGGTGCTCACGCCGGACCTGCCGGGCTTCGGCGAGCGGGTCGACGAGGACTGGCCGGGCCTGGACGGCATGGCCGACGACCTTGTGGCATGCGCACGCGCCCACGGCGTCGACGGCCCGTTCGACCTTGTCGGGCTCTCCCTGGGCGCCGTGCTGGCGCTTCGCGTGCTGGCCCGGCGCCCCGACCGGGTGCACTCGGCCTTCCTCACCGGAGCCCCGCTCCAGCCGGCCGGCGCCGGGGTGCGCCTGATCTGCCGGCTGCAGCTGGCGTTCTGGCGGGCGCCGTGGTTCTGGCGCGCCCAGGCCACGGCGTTCGGGATTCCGGCAGACTCGCGCGCCCGGTACGTCACGCACGGCCTCTCGGTGCGCCGCGAGACCGCGTCCGCGATGAACACCGAGGTGTTCGCCGGCGGAGTGCCCGAGAACCTGCGCGACTACTCCGGTCCCCTGCTCGCGATCGCCGGCGAGAAGGAGTCCGCGGCGGTGCGCGACTCTCTCCGGGAGATCGGCCGGACGGCACCGCAGGCGCGGCTGCGACTCGCGCCGGGCATGCACCACATCTGGAACGTCGAGGACCCCGACCTGTTCAACGAGGTCCTGCGCTCCTGGCTGGACGGGGAGACGGACCCGCGCCTCGTCCCGGTGCCTCGCGACTGAGCGAGGCGCCCCGCGCCGGACCGACACGCTCCGGCGCACCCGCCGATTCCCGCATCAGGTGTTCCACCGTCACCCCGTTTCGCTCGACGAGATGACGACCGCACGTCTGCCGTCGGACCGGTACCGGCAGCAGGGGCGAACGGGTCCCGCACGGCACGAAGCCATTCGGGCACCGCGAACACCCCCGCTGCCGGCGGTCGGCTCACCGCTGCCGCGGCGATCCCGCCCTGCTCGCCGTCAGCCCACGGGCGGGGCGGTCCAGGAGGACCGCACCAGCTCCCGCTCGGCGGCGGCGAGGTGAGCGGCCACGGCGAGCCAGGCCCAGGCGTACCGGTCCTGGTCGGGATCGGTGCGCCGGCCGAACGCGTCCCGGCCGGTGCGGTCGGACTCGTCGGCGAGCGCGGCGGCCACCGCGGCGCCGGTGGTGAAGCCGGCGCGGCGCAGCGGAGCGGTCAGCCCCGCGCCGTCCCCGCGAGCCGCCTCGGCGACGGCGCGGCGACCGCCCGAGACGGCCAGCTCCACCAGCCGACGAACCCGCCACAGCGGGGACTCCGCGAGCGCGTCGGCGCCCACCATCGGCTCGGTCGTCGCCGCCGGATCGCGCGGCGGCAGGTGCCCGCCCTGGATCTCGTCGTAGCCGAGGTCGGCCCGGCCGTGCCAGTCCGGCGGCAGCCGAAGCGTCGCGGCGGCGCCGGGCACCGGGGCGACCGCCAGTGGCCGCAGCGTGCTGGCCCGGTCCGGGTCCAGCCGGCCCACCACCCGGATCCGCAGGCCGGGCCGGGAGGCGAGCCGCCGCAGGTTGGCCACGTGCGCGAGCGCGGGGTGGGAGTCGGCCGCCGCCAGCCGGATCACCGGCCCGTCCGGCACCGGCGCGCGGTCCGCCCCGGGGGCGGCGGCCGGGGCCAGCTCGCGGGCCAGCACCTGGTCGCCGGCGGCGCCCACCACCACCAGGTCGCAGCCGAGCAGCGCGGTCCCCGCCCGGGCCGGGTCGTCCGGGTCCTCGGTGGCGAGCTGGGCGGTCACCACCTCGACGAGCGGGCGGGCGAACAGCCCCGCCAGCGCACCGGTGGACCAGTCGCCCCCGGCCAGCGGGGTGGCCCGGACGCCCTTGCCGGCGCCGAGCCGGCCGTCCGGCGAGACGGTGGTGCCGGTGATCCGCAAGCCGCCGCGCGCCAGCACCGCGTGGTTGACCGCCACCGCGCCCATCTCGGTGACCGCCCGGGCGCAGTCGACCGCCCGGTCCGGGCCGCCCGGTCGCACGTCGCCGAAGGAGAGCTGTCGCCCGTCGGCGGCGACCAGATGGGTCACCACCCCGGCGTACCCGGTCGCGCTGATCACCGGCTCCCGGCAGACGCCGTGCACCTCCAACATGCCGTCCGGCTGGTAGGCCCGCCGCAGGATGCCGACCAGCACCGGGTCCGCGTCGCCGGCGGCGAGCCGGCCGGTGACGTACAGCAGGTCGTGCAGCACCTCGACCAGTTCGGCGAGGCGGTGGCCGCTCTGCCGTTCGCGGTGTGCGCGCAGGCCCCGAACCACGCGCAACGCGGCGCTCTCGGCCCGCGGCAGGCCGGCCAGCCGGGCGCCGTGGGCGGCCCGCAGCAGTTCGGCCTGGGGAACCGCTCCGGCGGCCGGCACGCCGGCCGCGAGCACGGCGGCGGCCGCCCGCCACAGCGCGCCGGCGGCGGCCCGT
>NZ_JBSGDY010000235.1:0-7427 GCF_053602615.1 Micromonospora sp. NPDC004336 | reverse complement strand
CAGGGAGCCGAGGGGCGCGACGAAAACGGCGTCTTCGCCGATGGACGCCACCATCTCGGCGTGCGAGATCTCGAAGAGCACAGAAACGATCATAAAGGAGAAGACAGCCCGTGACCTGGCCGGATGATGTGGTGGAGCCCAGGGGACTCGAACCCCTAACCCCTGCCTTGCAAAGGCAGTGCTCTGCCAGTTGAGCTAGGGCCCCGGAAGGCGGGCGACGCCGCCGGTGCTGACCGTGTCGGTGCGCTCAGCGCAGGTCGGGCGCGGTGGTGGCCTCGTGCCACAGGGCGCGCTCGTCGTTGGAATCCTTGACCTTCTTGGCGACCACGGCAGCCACCCCGACGATGCCCGCCAGGATCAGAAGCTTCTTGAACATTGGGGCTACCCCTCGCGCTCGACTGCCCGTCGGACGATGTGCGGTGGGGCTAGCTGGAATCGAACCAGCGACCTCAGAGTTATCAGCTCTGCGCTCTAACCGACTGAGCTATAGCCCCGCGTAGCGACGAGCAACATTAACCCATCCGCCCGCCCGCCCCCAAATCGGGGGTGACCCGGGCATGCGGCGTCGCCGTCGTCCCCTGAACCTACCGGAGGCCGGGCCGCCGGCCCAGGTGATTTCGGCGGCATGCGCCGGCTCCCGGGCCCCGCTGGCAGGGCGGGAAAGCACGAAGGCCGGGGCGCCGCGCGATCGGCGGGCCCCGGCCTCCGAGGTGGTTCAGTCGCGCTCGGCGAGGGTCAGCTCGATACCGCCGACCAGGTCGGCGCAGACGTTGTAGACGAACGCCCCGAGCGTGGCCAGCGCCGTGAACAGCACGACGTTGACCAGGCCGATCAGCGCCGAGCTGAGGATCACGCCCTTGGCGGTGATCTGGAAGCCGCTGGTGCTCTGGCCGCCGCCCGCGCTGACCAGGTCGGTCAGGCTGTCGTTGACGCTGCTGAACACGCCCATCGCGTCGAGGGCCAGGTAGAGCACCGACGTGGCCACGACCACGACGATGAAGAGCACCACCGAGACTGCGAAGGCGAACTTCATCACGGACCAGGGGTCGATCCGCTTGAGGTTCAGCCGGGCCCGGCGCGGTCCGCGCGACGCGGCCGAGCTGACCGACGTACGCGCGGCGCGTACCGCCTCGCCCACGCGCGCGGCCCCGACGGCGGCCGCGCCGCTGACGCCCGGCGGCAGGCCGCCCCCGTTGGCGGGGCGCCCGGCGCCGGTCGGCCGGCCGCCGTCCGGCTGCGGCTTGGCGGTGCCGGTGATCCGGGGCTGGGTGCCGGTGGCTCCCGTGACCCGGGGCTGGGTGCCCGTGTTCCCCGTGACCCGCGGCTGCGTGCCGGTGGCACCGGTCGACTGGCCGGCGCCCGCCTTGAGCGGCTGTGTCGTCGTCGGCTTGGCGGCGGTGGCCGTGGCGGCGGGAGCCGGCTTGTCGGCCGCCACCGTCTCCGTCCTGTCCGCCTCCTCCGCGTCCTCGGAGGGCTTGTCCGGCGGCGGTGTCATGCCGGGAGCCCGGGTGAATTTCGGGGCAGGCGCGTCGGCGGGGACCGTCGCCCGGCCCACGGCCGCGCGGCCGGTCGCTGGTGTGCCGCTCTTGGCGGCCTCCTCGTCGACCGGGTTGGCCGAGGTCCCCGTGTTCCCCGACTTCGCCTGTGTCTCCGTCATTCAACTAGTCCTGTTCGTCAGGCTCGTCGGCATTGCGAGCAATCGCCACGATAGTCACGCCGTCCGGAAGGTCCATCAGCTTGACCCCCATTGTGTTCCGGTCACGCGTACGGCGTACAGGCTTCACCGGAGTCCGAATGACACCACCGTTGCTGGTGATCGCGAACAGCTCGTCGTCCGGGTCGATCACCACCGCGCCGACCAGACCACCACGTCGCTCGGTGATCTTCGCAGTCAGCACGCCCTTACCTCCCCGGCCCTGGACCGGGTATTCCTCGATCGGGGTACGTTTCGCGTATCCCCCGTTCGTGGCCACCAGGACGTCCTTGCCCTCGCGGACGACCTCCATCGCCAGCAGGACGTCGTCCTCGCTGAACCGCATCCCGATCACGCCCGACGTGGCCCGGCCCATCGGGCGCAGCGCCTCGTCGCTCGCGTTGAACCGGATCGCCTGCGCGTTCTTGGAGACCAGCAGCAGGTCCTCCTCGGGGGCGACGAGCGCCGCCCCGACCAGCTCGTCCTCGTCGCGCAGGTTGATCGCGATGATGCCGCCCGATCGGGGGGAGTCGAACTCCTCAAGCCGAGTCTTCTTCACCAGGCCGTTCTTCGTGGCGAGTACCAGGTAGGGAGCCACCTGGTAGTGCGGGATCTCGATGATCTGCGCGATCTGCTCGTCGGGCTGGAACGCGAGCAGGTTCGCCACGTGCTGGCCCTTGGCCACCCTACTGGCCTCGGGCAGCTCGTACGCCTTGGCCCGGTAGACCCGGCCCTTGTTGGTGAAGAACAGGACCCAGTCGTGGGTCGAGCAGACGAAGAAGTGGCTGACGATGTCGTCCTGCCGCAGGCTGGCGCCGCTGACGCCCTTGCCGCCGCGGCGCTGGGAGCGGTAGAGGTCGACCTTGGTCCGCTTCGCGTAGCCGGTGCGGGTGATCGTGACGACCACGTCCTCGCGGGCGATCAGGTCCTCCATGGAGACCTCGCCCTCGAACGGCACGATCTTCGTCCGCCGGTCGTCGCCCCACTTCGCGACGATCTCGCCGAGCTCCTCGGAGACGATCTTCCGCTGCCGCTCGGGCTTGGCGAGGATGTCCTTGAGGTCGGCGATCTCGATCTCGAGCTTGGCCAGGTCGTCGAGGATCCGCTGCCGCTCCAGCGCGGCCAGCCGGCGCAGCTGCATGTCCAGGATCGCGGTCGCCTGGATCTCGTCGATCTCCAGCAGCCGGATCAGGCCCTGCCGGGCGTCGTCGACCGTGGGCGAGCGCCGGATCAGGGCGATCACCTCGTCGAGGGCGTCCAGCGCCTTGGACAGACCGCGCAGGATGTGCGCCCGCTCCTCGGCCTTGCGCAGCCGGAACGCCGTACGCCGACGGATCACCTCGACCTGGTGCTCGACGTAGTAGCGGATGAACTGGGCCAGGTTGAGCGTGCGCGGCACCCCGTCGACCAGCGCCAGCATGTTGGCGCCGAAGGTCTCCTGGAGCTGGGTGTGCTTGTAGAGGTTGTTGAGCACCACCTTGGCGACCGCGTCGCGCTTGAGCACGAGCACGATCCGCATGCCGGTGCGTCCCGAGGACTCGTCGCGGATGTCGGCGATGCCGGCGAGCTTGCCCTCCTTGATCAGCTCGGCGATCCGCTCGGCCAGGTTGTCCGGGTTGACCTGGTAGGGCAGCTCGCTGACGACCAGGCAGGGGCGCCCCCGCTTGTCCTCCTCGACCTCCACCACCGCGCGCATCCGGATCGACCCGCGCCCGGTGCGGTACGCGTCCTGGATCGCCTGGGTGCCCACGATCAGGCCGTGGGTCGGGAAGTCGGGACCCTTGACGATCTCCAGCAGCGCGTCGAGGGTCTCGGCCTCGTCGGCCTCCGGGTGCTCCAGGCACCACTGCACCGCCGCGCCGATCTCGCGCAGGTTGTGCGGCGGGATCTTGGTGGCCATGCCGACCGCGATGCCCTCGGACCCGTTGACCAGGAGGTTGGGGATCCGCGACGGCAGGATGGTGGGCTCCTTGGCCCGGCCGTCGTAGTTGTCCTGCAGGTCGACGGTGTCCTCGTCGATGTCCCGCAGCATCTCCATCGCCAGCGGGTCGAGCTTGCACTCCGTGTACCGCATCGCGGCGGCGGGATCGTTGCCCGGCGAGCCGAAGTTGCCGTTGCCGTCGACGAGCGGGTAGCGCAGCGACCAGGGCTGCGCCATCCGGACGAGCGCGTCGTAGATCGCGGAGTCGCCGTGCGGGTGGAACTGGCCCATCACGTCGCCGACCACGCGGGAGCACTTCACGTAGCCGCGGTCCGGCCGGTAGCCGGAGTCGAACATGGCGTAGAGGATCTTGCGGTGGACCGGCTTGAGCCCGTCCCGGACGTCCGGCAGCGCCCGCCCGACGATGACGCTCATCGCGTAGTCGAGGTAGGAGCGCTGCATCTCCACCTCGAGCCCGACCGGTTCGATGCGGTCGTGGGCGACGACGGCGGCGACGGTCTCGGGGACCTCGGGCTCGCTCGGTGTGGACTCGGGGGTATCGGTCACTGTTAACCCTTATCAGACTCAGAGTCGTTTTCGTGCTGTGGATAACGGCTGTGGAAACCGGCCATGCTGTGGATAACTCTGTGGACGGGCGGGCCGGCCGGTGGATGACCGGTCGACCCGCCGAGCCCCGTCAGATGTCCAGGAACCGGACGTCCTTGGCGTTGCGCTGGATGAACGAGCGGCGAGCCTCGACGTCCTCACCCATCAGCACGCTGAACAACTCGTCGGCGGTCGCCGCGTCGTCGAGCGTGACCTGACGCAGCGTACGCGTCGCCGGGTTCATCGTGGTCTCCCACAGCTCGGGGTAGTTCATCTCGCCGAGACCCTTGAACCGCTGGATGTCGTCCGGCTTCGCGTTCGGCTTCTTCTGCTGGCGCAGCGCGATCAGCCCGTCCCGCTCCCGGTCCGAGTACGCGTACTGCGCGTCGTCGCCCTTCTTGTTCCACTTGATCTTGTAGAGCGGCGGGGCGGCCAGGTAGACGTGCCCCAGCTCGACCAGCGGGCGCATGAAGCGGAAGAGCAGGGTGAGCAGCAGCGTCTGGATGTGCTGGCCGTCGACGTCGGCGTCGGCCATCAGCACGATCTTGTGGTAGCGCAGCTTCTCGATGTCGAAGTCGTCGTGGATGCCGGTGCCGAGCGCCGTGATCAGCGCCTGGACCTCCGCGTTCTTGAGCACCCGGTCGATCCGGGCCTTCTCCACGTTGAGGATCTTGCCGCGGATCGGCAGGATCGCCTGGACCCGGGGATCACGGCCCTGCTTGGCCGAGCCGCCGGCCGAGTCGCCCTCGACGATGAAGACCTCCGACTCGCGCGGGTCGGTGGACTGGCAGTCGGCCAGCTTGCCCGGCATCGAGCCGGACTCCAGCAGCGACTTGCGGCGGGCCAGCTTGCGGGCCTGCTGGGCGGCGATGCGGGCGCGGGCCGCCTGGGACGCCTTCTGGATGATGATCTTCGCCTCGGCCGGGTTGCGGTCGAACCAGTCGACCAGCCACTCGTTGCAGACCCGCTGCACGAAGCTCTTCACCGGGGTGTTGCCCAGCTTGGTCTTGGTCTGGCCCTCGAACTGCGGGTTCGCCAGCTTGACCGAGATAATCGCGGCCAGGCCCTCCCGGATGTCCTCACCGGAGAGCTTCTCGTCGCCCTTGAGCAGCTTCTTCTCGGTGCCGTACCGGTTGACCACGCTGGTCAGCGCGGCCCGGAAGCCCTCCTCGTGGGTGCCGCCCTCGTGGGTGTTGATCGTGTTGGCGAAGGTGTAGACCGACTCGCCGTACGACTCGTTCCACTGCATGGCGATCTCGACAGACATGCCCTCCTCCTCGGAGCCGAACTCGACCACCGTCTTGTGGATCGGGTTCTTCGAGGCGTTGAGGTGCCGGACGAAGTCGGCGATGCCGCCCCTGTAGCAGAAGGTGACCTCGCGCGGCTTGCCCTCCTCCTCCTCCGGGACCCGCTCGTCGAGCAGGTGGATGGTGACGCCCCGGTTGAGGAAGGCCATCTCCTGGAGCCGCCGGTAGATGGTCTGGAAGTCGAAGTCGACCGTCTCGAAGACGTCGGGGTCGGGCCAGAAGGAGACCGCCGAGCCCGTCCGGTCGGTCGACTCGCCCTTCTCCAGCGGGGTCGGCTTGGAGTTCTGGTACTGCTGGCGCCAGACGAAGCCGTCCTTGTGGATCACCACGGCCATCCGGGTGGACAGGGCGTTCACCACGGAGACGCCGACGCCGTGCAGGCCGCCGGAGACCGCGTACGCCTTGCCGTCGAACTTGCCGCCCGCGTGCAGCACGGTCAGCGCCACCTCGACACCCGGCTTCTTCAGCTTCGGGTGCAGGTCGACCGGGAAGCCTCGGCCGTTGTCGGTGACCCGGACCCCGCCGTCGGCGAGCAGCACCACGTCGATGGTGTCGCAGTGGCCGGCCAGCGCCTCGTCCACCGCGTTGTCGACGACCTCCCACACCAGGTGGTGCAGACCGCGCTCACCGGTCGACCCGATGTACATACCGGGGCGCTTCCGGACCGCCTCCAGCCCCTCGAGGACGGTGATCGACCCGGCGCCGTACTCCTGCTTGTCCTGCGCTGCCACCCTCGGCCACTTTCTCGCACCGTCCGCGCCTGCTGGCGCGTCGGGCGCGGGTTCGGCGGACAGGACGCGACGTCGACGCGCGGACCGGCACCGGGGACAATCCGGGGTACGGGTCGAACGCGCCGGTCGCCGCGGTTGCCCGCGGATCGCGATCGGCTCGACCCGACGTGGACAATGATCGCGGGCCCCGCACCGGGCCCGTGTCTCGTCGCTCCGCACCGGGTCTTCGTCTCGGGGTCAATCTTACTGTGCGGCAGCGACAGAACCACCACTCGGCACCCCTGCGAGGCGTCTCAGACCGACGTAGCCGGCCGAACCGCGCCGCCCGCGACTCCCCCTACACGCCAGGGCCCGATCGAGGGCGCGGCCGGCCGACGATCGGTGCCGGCGGTCGGGTCGCGGACACCCGCCCCGCCGCGCGGGCGGCCCGGCCTTGATCTTTTCCGGCCGGAACCGGACGATCGACCCGATCGAACCGACACTCGTTAAGAGGTGACACCAGATGGGGCTGGACAACGTCGCGGTGCAGTGGCCGCGGACCGGCCGCTTCTACGACCCGGTCGCGCCGGCCGAGTTCGTCGACTTCGGCGACATCGTCGACATGCCGCGCATCTCCGCGCCGACCGCGGCGCTCGCCGAGCTGATCGCCAAGACCGGGACGGTCCGGGCGACCGCGTACACCGAGCTGGTGGACCTGCTGCTCGGGCTCGAAGGTGTGCTCTACGCCACGGACGCCGCCGCCGAGGACGAGGACCCGGTGATCGACCCGGACGGCTGCGCCTGGATCGCCGGCGGCATCGAACGGTTCGTGGCCGGCCACCGCCCGCACGGCGAGGCGGTGACGTTCGACTCGGTGAGCCAGGTGCTGCGGTCGCTGCTCGCCGACGGGCGGCTGGCCGAGCAGCAGCTGCGCTGGCTCGACAGCCGGCTGGACGCGCTGCGCGACGAGAGCGGGGCGCCGCCGCAGTGGAGCTTCACCTGCGCCGAACTGAGCGTGCTGGCCGCCTTCTACCGGCGCTGCGCCGACCGCGGCTTCGCCGTCTACGCCGACGCCTGACCCGACTCGTCGAGCCGGCCCGGGGCGGGGCCTAGAAGGCGGGGCCCTCCGCCCCCGAAAGGAACAGGGGCGGGTAGGGGAAAAGGTTTGTAAAAAAAGTGTATAAAAAAGG
>NZ_JBSGDY010000234.1:0-7520 GCF_053602615.1 Micromonospora sp. NPDC004336 | reverse complement strand
GGGCGACTCGACGCGCCACTCAGGGCACCTAGGCGCGCCGTTCGGGGCGACTCGACGCGCCACTCAGGGCACCTAGGCGCGCCGTTCGGGGCGACTCGACGCGCGACTCAGGGCGACTCGGCGCGCCGCTCACCGCCGCTCGGCGGGCCGGCGGCGCTCAGGTGGGCGCGGGTCGACCGGCCGGCGGGTGCCCGCCGCGTGCAGGGCGAGCAGGCCGAGCGCGAGCACGACCAGCGCCGGTCCGAGGAGCTCGACCGAGGTGTTGCCGAGCAGCACGCCGATTCCCGCCGGGACCAGCGCTCCGCCCAGCCCCGCCGCGGCGATCTGGAGCCCGATCGTCCGGTCCGCGTGTGCCGCGCCGACCCGGTCGACGGTGGTGAGGGTTAGCAGCGGAAAGACCGGGGCGGCGGCGAACCCGACGACGACGAGCCCGCCCACGGCCAGCCAGGCCGGCCCCGGGACCGCGATCAGGACCGCGCCGGCCGCCATCCCGACCAGGCTGCCCCGCAGCACCAGCCCCGAGCCCAGCCGCTCGGCCACCACGCCCTGCACGACCCGGCCGACGAAGAGGCTTCCCCAGTAGCCGGACACGCACACGCCGGCCACCGCCGCGCCCAAGCCGCGTCCCTCGGTGAGCAGCAGGAACGCCCAGAGCCCCGCGGCCACCTCGATCGCCACGTAGACGGCGAAGGCCAGCGCGCCGATCCAGACCGCCGGCAGGCGCAGCGTCTCGCGTACCCGCGTGGCGGCGGGCGGGGCGACGGGCGCCGCGCCGGCCGACCCGCCGGCCGGGGCGCGGTCCCGCCAGGCCCGGACGGTCAGCGCGAACGCGGCGGCCAGGGCGAGCTGGGCCGCCGCCACGAGGCCGTACCCCCAGCGCCAGGAGAGCCCCGCGCTGAGCGCACCGGTCATGATCAGCGGCCCGAGCGCCACCCCGAGCCCGAAGAACGCGTGCATCCAGTTCATGTGCCGGGGGCCGAAGGCGCCGGCCGCGTACGCGTTGAGCCCGGAGTCGATCGCGCCGGAGCCGAGGCCGAGCACCAGGGCGCAGCCCACCATCAGCGCCAGCCCGGGGGTCAGCGCGTAGCCGGTGAGGGCGAGGCTGGCCAGCAGGGTGCTGCCGGCGAGCAGGCCGCCGACCCCGAGCCGGGCCAGCGTGAAGCCGGCCAGCACGCTGGAGGTGAGGTAGCCGGCGGTGCCGGCGGTCAGGACCAGGCCGACCGCCTCGGTGGGCACGCCGAAGTCCGCCCGGATCGAGGGCCACCCCACGCCGATCAGCCCGTCGGGCAGGCCGAGGCTGACGAAGGCGAGGTAGGCCAGCAGGAGCAGCGAGGCGCGGGGCGGGGCGGTGGACACGGACGACCATCCTGCCTGCCGGCGCGGACGCCGCGAACGCGCCTCCCCCGTCAGGACAAGAAATGCGGTCCGCGCGGCCGGGGAAACGGACAGCTCATCCAGAATCGGCCGTTCGGCTGACGGCAACGCCCGGGTCGCGCGCAAGACTTTCGGGATGCAACAGGGCTCCGGCTTCCTCTCCCCGCGTCAGCGTCGCCTGGCTTGGCTCGGCTTTCTCCTCGCCGCGCTCCAGGCTCCCGTCTCCGCCAAGCTGGTCTCGGACGACTCCTGGTTGTTCAGCCTCTGCGTGGCGCTCATGGTGGCGACCGTGATCATCGCCGACGACGCGGCCCGGCGCCGCCCGGCCGACGCGCGCCCGCTGGACTAGCCCGCGGGCTCAGGTCGACCGGACCGCGATCGCGCCGTCGACCGTACGCAGGATCAGCCGCAGGACCTCGTGCCGGGAGGCTCCCGTCTCGGCGAGGTAGGCCCATCCCGCGTACAGCTGGGACCAGATCAGGCTCTGCACCCAGTCCGCCGGCAGCTCCGGGTCGATGGTCCCGTCCCGGTGGCCGCGCTCGACCATCGCGGCGAACTCCGGGTCGCAGCCGCCCGGCCCGTTGGTGGCCGGCCCGTCGGTGGCCGGCCCGGCGGTGAGCGCCGGCTCGGTGAAGAGCAGCGAGAGCAGGCTGCCGAGGTCGAAGTACTCCTGGCAGAGCCGGCGCACCGCCGAGGCGCCCGTGCCCTCGGCCATCCGCGCCTGGGCGGTGGCGCGGTCCAGCCGGGCGCTTCCCTCGGCGCCGACGGCGGCCAGCAGCTCCGCGCGCTCGGCGAAGTAGCGGTGCAGGGTGGTCCGGCCCACGTCGGCGGCGGCGGCGATGTCGCCGAGGGAGGCGGCGGGGTTGCGCCCCAGCACCTCGATCGCCGCGTCGACGATGGCCTGGCGGGTCCGGGCCCGGCTGCCGGACACCTGCGCGTCGCTCACGCGGCGAGGATAACAACACCCTCCTTCCGGGATATCGCTTGACCGCGATGGAACACGCATGTTCCATTTGGGGCATGACTTCATCCGCTCCGGCGCTGCCCCGGCTGCGTACGCTCGCGTCGTTCCTCACCCCGCACAAACGGACCATGCTCCTCGGGCTGGGGTTGGGGCTCGCCGCGAACGCGGCCGGGCTGGCGACGCCGATGGTCACCAAGTGGGTCCTCGACACGCTCGGCACGGGCGGGTCGATGGCCCGCCCGATCGGGGTCCTGTTGGCGCTCGTCGTCGTCGGCGCGGCCATCTCGCTGTGGCAGTGGCGGCTGCTCGGGACGCTGGCCGAGCACATCGTGCTCGACGCGCGGGCCTCGATCGTCCGGCACTACTTCCGGGCCCGCGTCGGCGACCTGCAACGGCGGCCCACCGGCGAGCTGGTCACCCGGGCCACCTCCGACACCCAGCTGCTGCGCGAGGCGTCCGGCAGCATCGTCGGCCTGGTCAACGCCGGAATCGCACTGGTCGGCACGCTCGTGCTGATGGGCGTGCTCGACCTGTTCCTGCTGGGCTGCACCATCGTGGCCGTGCTGGTGGTCGCGGCGGTGATGGGCGCGCTCATGCCGCGCATCGCGACGGCACAGGCGGCGGCGCAGGAGTCGATGGGGCGGCTCGGCGGCGCGCTGGAGGGGGCGCTGCGCGCGATCCGGACGGTCAAGGCCAGCAGGGCCGAGGCCCGGTCGGCCGAGCGGATCGTCGCCGACGCCCGGCAGGCGGCGGCCCACAGCGTACGGGCGGCGCGGGTGACCGCGTCGGTCTGGACGATCGCCTGGACGGGAATCCAGCTCGCGGTGATCGCGATCCTGGGCATCGGCGCCTGGCGGGCCCAGCGCGACCTGCTGGAGATCTCCAGCCTGATCGCGTTCCTGCTGTACACGTTCCAGCTCATGGGGCCGATCACCGAGCTGACCCAGAACACCACGGCGTTGCAGGCCGGCATCGCCGCGGCGGGGCGGATCCGCGAGGTCGAGACCATCGCGACCGAGCCGGCGGGCCCGCTCCCCGGCCCGGCCGAGCGCCCGCGGACACCTGGCGCGCAGCGGCCGGTCGCCGACGCGGTGCTGGTCTTCCGCGGCGTCACCGCCCGCTACGGGCCGGACGCGCCCGAGGCGGTACGCGACATCGACCTGGTCGTCCCCCGGCGCGGGCACACCGCGATCGTGGGCCCGTCGGGGGCCGGCAAGACCACACTGTTCTCGCTGGTGCTGCGCTTCCTGGAACCCGAGCGCGGGCACCTGCTCCTCGACGGCCGCCCCTACGCCGAGCTGGGGCACGACGAGGTGCGGGCCCGGCTCGCGTACGTCGAGCAGGAGACGCCGGTGGTGCCCGGCACCATCCGGGACAACCTGCGGTTCACCCATCCCGACGCGACGGAGGAGGAGATCCGCGCGGTGCTGCGCGCCGTCCGGCTGGACGACAAGATCGACTCGCTGCCGGACGGGCTGGACACCTCGCTGTCGTCGACGGAGGTGTCCGGCGGGCAGCGCCAGCGCATCGCGTTGGCGCGGGCGATGCTGCGCACCCCCGACGTGCTGCTGCTCGACGAGGCGACCGCGCAGGTCGACGGGCTGACCGAGGCGGCGCTGCAGGAGTGCGTCCGGCAGCGCGCGGCGGCCGGGGCCGTCGTGACCATCGCGCACCGGCTCTCCACCGTGCTCGACGCCGACCGGATCGTGGTGATGGAGCACGGCCGGATCCGGGCCCAGGGCACCCACGCCGAGCTGCTGGCCGGCGACGACCTCTACCGCCGGCTGGTCGCGGCGCTGCGCATCGCGGCCGAGGAGCACGCGGTGCCGGCCGACGAGCGCCCGGCCGAACCCGACGAGCCCCCGGTGGCGGCCGACGAGCGCGCGGTGGCGACCGGCGGGTGATCCATCGGCCAGGGCGTCGAGCTGATGTCACAGACGATTCAGCTCGACGGCGCCGCACAACCCTCTCGCAGGCGCCCCCGGCGCCGGAGGCACCGGTGCGGCCCGGCCCGAGTGAGGTGAGGGACGGGTCAGCGCACCTCGTCGGGGCGCGCCTCGTGGCCGGGGCGGCCCCGGGTGCGCCGCCGTTCCTTCATCTCCGCCTCGTAGAGGTGCCGGCGGCCGGCGACCAGCTCCTCGCGGGCGGCCCGGTCGAGGTCGCGGAAGAGGGCGTAGTACCCGTCGTCGAAGTCCTCGACGATCTGGAACGTCCACCGGCCCGCGATCACGTTGCGCCCCAGCAGCTCGCTGTCGATGCGGTCGGCGATGTGCGGGTGCCCGGCGGCGCGGAACATCTCCACCGCGTCGTCGAGCATCAGGTCGGCGTGGCCGACCAGTTGGTGCAGCGAGTAGAGGTGGCCCCGGACCCGCTCGACGCACTCCAGCGCCTCGCTGAGCTTGCCGAGCGCTGCCACCGTCTCGTCGCTGACCCCGGCGGGCCGGCGGTGCCCTTCGTCCGGTCCGTCCACGTCCTGTGCCATCCGTTCCTCCGCGCTGTCGACTACGCCCCTCCGGGCGGTTCTCCTCCTGCCCCGCCCGCCTCGGACCCGTCCTTCGGGCCGGGTTGACCGATCGGTGGAGGACCAAAGACCCGCCGAGTGGCCGAGGTCGGCCCGGGGTTCGGCCGGATAGCCTCGTTCCCCATGCGTGTGCTGTTCAACCGGGTCGAGGCCCGTTCCGCCGCCAGTTCGGCGCGGGCCACCCTGGCCCTGCTGTCCACCTCGGTCGGCACCGGGGGGCTCGCCGCCGCCGCCGCGTCGCCGGGGCTGCTCGCCCTGGTCGACCAGCACGCCGCGGCGGTGCGGGAGAGCCTGGACGGCGACCGGCGGCCGCTGAGCGCCGCCGCGCTCGCGGGCTACGCGGAGGGCGTACGCGCCGCCGCGCTGGAGCACGGCTGGCAGCCGCCGGCAGCGTCGGTCGACTGGTCCGAGCCGGACTGGCTGCTCACCCGGCTGCTCGCGGTCTGCGCGCTGGCCCGCTCGCTGGACGCCCCGGCGCCGGGCCCGCTCCCCCGCGTCTGACCCGGCTCACCGGCGCCTCCACCGGCACGTGGGTCGGGGTCACCACGAGCACCCGACCCACCCCCGGCTGGCCGGGGTCCGGCCCTTCGGCGCCGACGGAGGGGCGCCCGCCGGTTCGCGGACGCCCCTCCGGACTTTCGCCGTCACCGGCGCGGTCAGCGGCGGAACTGCTGGGTCTCGTCGCCCACGTTCCCCGACTGGTAGGTGCCGCGCCCGGCCGTCGTCGCGGACTCCTGCCCGCGCGGCATGACCTCGGTGCGCTCGGCGGCCGTCCGGTCGGCCATGTGCCGACCGACGTCCATCTGGCCGGCCTCCCGAGCCCGGCGGTGCTCCTGCACCGCCCGCGACTCCTCGGCCATCCGGTTCAGCCAGCCGTCCCAGCGGTTCTGCATCGGCTTCACCAGACCACCGCCGACGCCGACGATCAGGATGCCGGCGACCGTCGCGAGCACCGCGATCAGCACCGGAGTCGTCACCGTGGTGGCGATGCCCACCTGGTTCAGCGCGGCGATCACACCCAGGGCGATGATGAAGACCGCCGCCAGGTCGGCCAGGATCTTGCCGTACGAGAGACCGCCCAACGCCCCGGTGACCAGATCCCGGACGGCGTTGGCGATCGCGGCGGCCACGACGATGATGACGATCGCCACGAAGGCGCGCGGCAGCCAGGCGACCACGCCGCTGATCAGGTCACTGATCGCGTTGGGTCCCCACACCCCGAAGGCGAACTGCAGGGTGAACAGCAGCACGGCGTAGTACGCCAGCTTCGCCAGGATGTCGCTGGCGTCGTACTTGGTGCGTTCCAGCGCCCGCTTGATGCCGCCCCGTTCCACCGCCCTGTCGAAGTTGACCCGTTCCAGCGCCGCGTCGACGATCTTCAACACGGCTCTGGCGATGAGCCATCCGACCACGAGGATCGCGATGAACGCGATGGCCCGCGGTATGAACAGCAGCACCGACCTCCACATGTCGGCCACGGCGTCGCCGATGTCGACCTGCCTGACCGCGAGGGTTTCCGGCATGATGTCCCTCCTGTCGCATGGACTGCGCCGCGCGCTTACCCGGTCACCGACGCGGCACGCCGTACCGGTCCCGGACTTTTTCCCGACATGCCATGGCAGACCGGTCCTGACCTGCCCGAACGTCCGCCGCCCGCGACGCGCGGGGCATGATCGGAAACAGGTGCCGGATGGTCCGGTTAGGCTGCGGTCATGCCAGGAACGGTCGGACGGGTCCCCAACCCCCCAGCCCCGGTGTCGGGAGCGCCCTCCGCCTCGGGCGCGGCGGCCGCCGTCCTCGGCCACCGCTGGGCCGGCACCCCGCTCGGCCCGTGGCCCTCGTGGGATCCGGCGGTCCGGGCGGCGGTCGAGGTGGTCCTCGCCTCGCCCGTGCCGATGGCCCTCACCCTGGGCGACGACCACCTGCTGCTCTACAACGACGGGTACGCGGAGCTGATCGGCGACCGGCACCCGGGCGCGGTGGGCCGGCCGGCCGCCGAGGTGTTCCCGGAGGTCTGGTCGATGCCCGGGTTCGGCGACGCCGTCGAGCGCACCTACCGCTCCGGCGAGCCGTTCCTGGAGCGGGAGTCCACGCTTCCCCTGCACCGCCGGCCCGGCCTGGTCGAGCAGGTCGTCTTCACCCGGGCCCACTCCGCCGTGCGGGACAGCGCCGGGCGGATCGTGGGCGTGCTGACGGTGGCCGCCGAGAGCGCCCAGGTGACCGAGCAGTTGCAGAGCCTCAGCGACTTCGCCGCCGCGCTCGCCGGCACCCTCACCCTGGACGACGTGGCCCGGGTCACGCTGCGCTACGCGATCACCACGTTCGACGCCGACCGCGTCTCGTTCGGGGTGGACGAGGGCGGCGGCTGGCGGATGGTGCGGCGGGTGCGCGGCGAGCTGATGGACGAGGCCGACGAGCGGCTCCCGCCGCTGTGGCGGCGGATCGCGCCGGACGGGGCGGATCCGGTCGTGTCGGCCGCCCGCGCCGGCGCGCCGCTCTTCGTCGACGACGGGCAGCCGCTGCGGGAGTTCGCGGTGGACCGGCACGACCAGAAGATCAGGGCGCTGGCCGCCGTCCCGCTGCGGGCGTCGGTGGTCCGGGGCGGCCTGGCCGTCGGCTACCAGGTGCCGCGCACCTGGCCGGCCGCCCAGCGGGCGCTGC
>NZ_JBSGDY010000233.1:0-7538 GCF_053602615.1 Micromonospora sp. NPDC004336 | reverse complement strand
GATTCTGCACCGCGACAGCCTCGGCAACGTCCAGCCGATCCGACCCGGTCAGCTCAACGTGATGACGCGCCCACCGGCCCGCCTGTCAGGATCGCCCCCGTGACTCTTCCCGCCGGCTGGCACGCCCGCCGCCCCACCCACGACGACGTGCCGGCGATCCTGGCCGTGGTGCACGCCGCCGACACCTTCGCCGTCGGCCACCCCGACTTCGACGCCGAGGACGTCACCGCCGCGCTGACCGCGCCGTTCTTCGACCCGGCCCGCGACTCGTGGGTGGTCACCGACCCCGACGGCGCGGTCGTGGCCTGGGCGACGCTCGACAACCCGACCGGCGTCGGGCGCGAGTTCGTCGAGGTCTACGTCGACCCGGCGCGGGGCGACGACCTGCGCGCGCCCCTGCTGGCCCGGCAGCTCGACCGGGTCGCCGAACGCGCCGCCGAGCGGGGCCTGCCGGAGCTGACCGTGCGTACGGCCGTCTTCGCCCCCGAGACGCGCTGGGCGGCGGAGCTGGCCGAGGCCGGGTTCAGCCGGGTCAAGCGGTACGTGCGGATGCGCCGCCCGCTGGCCGGGCTGCCCGCCGAGCCGCCGCCCCCGCCCGGGGTGACCGTCCGCCCGCTGCGCGGCGACGACGAGGCCGACCTGCGCGAGTTCCACCGGATCTACGACATCGCGTTCCGGGACACCCCGGACTACGAGCCCGTCGGCTTCGACCGGTGGCGGGAGCGGATCATCCCGTTCGGCACCACCTGGGACGAGTGGTTCGTCGCCGAGGTCGACGGGGTGCCGGCCGGGGCGCTCCAGTCCTCCGACCAGGCGCTGGAGCAGAACGAGGGCTTCGTGCGGGCCCTGTCGGTGCTGCCGGCGCACCGGCGCCGGGGAGTGGGCGCGGCGCTGCTGCTGCGGGCCTTCGCCACGTACGCGGCCAAGGGCCGCGAGGCCGCCGGGCTCGGCGTGGACCTGACCAACCCCACCGCCCCGGTGACGCTCTACCGCTCGGTGGGGCTGCGCGAGGTGCGCTGGACCGACATGTACGAACTGGTCGTCCCGGCCGCCGGAGCGTGACCGACGACGCCGGTCGGGGCCGGCTGGGTGTGGTTGACGACGCCGGTCGGGCCGGCTGTGTGTGATTGACGACCCCGGCCGGGGCCGGCTGGAGGCCCGCCCCGGCGCCGGAGCAGACTGGGGTCGTGGGATACGCGCTACGCCGACGCGGTGCCGGTGGGGCGGGACCGCAGCTCGGTGACGTAGTCGTCCGGGGCGCCCGCCTTCTCGGCGGCGTTCGCGATCTCCGAGAGATACCACGAGGTGGGCAGGCCGCCCTCGTAGCCGTCGAAGACGTAGATCCACGCGGTCACGTCGCCGTCGAGGGTCGAGACCCGCACGTGCAGCTTGCGGTACGTGCCGGCGGTCACGCCCTCGATCTCGTCGAGCTGGGCGGCGTCGTAGGGGTGGATGTCGTAGAGCGCCACGAAGACCCGGTCGCCGGGCGACTCGACGACCGTGCTGACCGCGCCCTCCCAGCCGATGACGTCCTCACCCGCGAAGGTGAGCCGCCAGCCTTCCAGCCAGCCGGTGCCCACCATCGGCGAGTGCGGGCAGTAGGCGCGCATGCGGGCGGGGTCGAGGTTTGAGCCGTAGGCGGCGTAATGACGCACGGCGATGACGATAGCCCGCCCGCCGGGTGGGGGAGAATACGACGGTGCGTGTCGGACGCGTTCGGGAGAAGAAAGTCACTGTGAGCACTGGTCGGGGGCGGGCACGGTGAGCGCGAGGAGTGCAGCGGAGCCCCGCAGCCGCGAACGAAAGGATGGCCCGGTGAGCGCGAGGAGTGCGGCGGAGCGGAGCCCCGCAGTCGCGAACGAAGGGACGGCCCGGTGAGCGCGAGGAGTGCGGCGGAGCGGAGCCCCGCAGTCGCGAACGGAGGGACGGCGCTGTGAGCCGGATCGTGATCATCGGCGGCGGACCGGCGGGCTACGAGGCGGCCCTGGTCGCCGCGCAGCTCGACGCCGACGTCACCGTCGTGGAGGCCGAGGGCGCCGGCGGGGCGTGCGTGCTGTCCGACTGCGTGCCGTCGAAGACCTTCATCGCCAGCTCCGAGGTGGTGACCGGCTACCGGGACACCGAGGAGTTCGGGGTGCACTCCGACGGGCTGGAGGCGGTCACCGTCGACGCCCGGGCGGTGCACGGGCGGGTCAAGCGCCTCGCGCTGGCCCAGTCGGCCGACATCCACGCGAAGCTGGTCAAGGCCGGCGTGACCTTCGTCGCGGGCACCGCCCGGCTCGGGGAGGACATGCTCGGCCACACCCACCGGGTGATCGTCACCCCGGCCGACGGCGGCGGGGAGCAGACGATCGACGCGTCGACCGTCCTGGTCGCCACCGGCGCCACCCCGCGCCAGCTGCCCACCGCCGTGCCGGACGGCGAGCGCATCCTGACCTGGCGCCAGGTGTACGACCTGCCGGAGCTGCCCGAGCACCTGGTCGTGGTCGGCTCCGGCGTGACCGGCGCCGAGTTCGCCAGCGCCTACCTCGCGATGGGGGTCCAGGTGACCCTGGTCTCGAGCCGCGACCGGGTGATGCCGCACGAGGACGCCGACGCGGCGATGGCCATCGAGCGGGTCTTCCGCAACCGGGGCATGAGCATCCTGAACAACTCCCGGGCGGACGCGGTCCGGCGTACCGCCGACGGGGTGGAGGTCGAGCTCTCCGACGGCCGGAAGGTGTCCGGTTCGCACGCGCTCATCGCGGTCGGCTCGATCCCGAACACCGCCGACCTGGGCCTGGCCGAGTACGGCGTCGCGCTGGCCCGGGGCGGCTACGTCACCGTCGACCGGGTGTCCCGCACCAACGTGCCCGGCGTCTACGCCGCCGGCGACTGCACCGGGGTGCTGCCGCTGGCGAGCGTCGCCGCCATGCAGGGCCGGATCGCGATGTGGCACGCGCTCGGCGAGGCGGTCCGGCCGCTGCGGCTGCGTACCGTCGCGGCGAACGTCTTCACCGACCCGGAGCTGGCCACGGTCGGCGTATCGCAGGACGAGGTCGACGCGGGCAAGGTGCCGGCCCGGCAGGTCATGCTGCCGCTGGACGGCAACGCCCGCGCCAAGATGGACGACCTCGCCGACGGCTTCGTCAAGCTCTTCTGCCGCCCGGCCAGCGGCCAGGTGATCGGCGGCGTCGTGGTGGCGCCGAAGGCGAGCGAGCTGATCCTGCCGATCACCATGGCGGTGGAGAACAACCTGACGGTCAACGAGCTGGCCCAGACGATCACGATCTACCCGAGCCTGTCCGGCTCGATCACCGAGGCGGCCCGTCAGCTCATGCTCCACGAGCTGGAGTGACCGCCCTCCGCCGCGCCGACGGCGGGTGAGCGGAGGGCGTTCCGGCCCGCCCCGCGGGTCGGGCCGGGCGTCACCTCCCGCTCGGCGCGGCGGCGCAGCAGGGCGACCGCGACGACGGCGAGCACGGCGACCTCGGCGACGATGAGCAGCCGCTCGACCAGGCCGAGCAGCAGCCGGTCGCCCGGGTAGGCCGACCAGACCATCGCCGCGGCGAGGGCCAGGCTGGCCAAGGCGAGCCCGCGCACCGCGCGGGCGCCGACGGGTAGCCGGGCCGCGAGCAGCCAGCCGGCGAAGGGCAGCGCCAGGAAGGCGACCACCGAGGCGTACCGGTGGACGTAGGCGGCGGTGTCCATGGGCAGGCCGGGCTCGTTCGTCGGCACGACGGCGGCCAGCAGCAGCCCGCCGATCCAGGCGGCCAGGAGCAGCTCGGCGGTCCGCGCGGGGCGGACCGCCGAGGGCCGGTGGGCGCGCCACAGGGCGGGCATGAGCACCGCGGTGGCGACGGCGAGCACCACCATGGCCGCGTCGATCACGCCCCCGCGGTCGGACACTGCGTAGTCGCTGACGGTCAGTGCCCAGGGGTTCAGGTCGTCGTTCACCTCGACGTGGCCGATCACGGCGAGCAGCGCCGCCACGGCGATCCCGCCGAGCGCCAGCAGTCCACTGTTCCGGGTTCCAGGCATGCCTCAGCCTGTCGCGCCGACCACCCCAGACGGATCCGGGCGCTCCACCCAGTCCGGTCCCGGGGACCACCCCTAGGCCGTCTCGTGGGCGGGCGCCCGCCTTCGGGGCCGTCGGTTTCGCGGTGGGCGTCCTGGTCGGTCCTGCCCGGGACGCACGCCCGGGTGCCTCGTCGCGGTCGACGCCGAGCCGGGGACCACGCCGGGGCCCTGGCCGCGTCAGCCGTTGAAGTCGGTCATCAGCCAGATCCGGTCGAAGGTGCGCTCGGCCAGATCCGCATGTCTGATCATGAAGTTGACGACGATCGTCGTCTCGCCGAACGCGTCACCCACCTCCTCCTCGTACAGCCGGACGGTGGCCAGCACGGTGTGCTCGTTCGCGTCGACGATGGGGTTGTCCGCGCCGCCGGTGCTGGTGTCGCCGTAACCGCCGAGGGAGAAATCGGAACCGTTGCCCTCGAGGTCCCACATCACCTCTCCGATGGCTTCCTCGACCTCGTCGTCCAGGCGGAGGTCGAACGGCACCTCGTGCTCGGCGTTCGGCAGGTTCCAGTCGGCGCGAGCGTGCAGCGGAAACGGATCGAAGACCGGCATCCCGGGGCTCGGCTGCTCGGTCACCGGAGTGCCGGCCGGCACGTGGACGACCCGGCAGCGGGTGGGCGTGAAGTCCGGCTCGACGAAGAACAGCAGCGACCCGTCGGCCGGCAGGTCGAGGTCGTGCCAGTGCGAGGGGATCGCGGCGAGGTCGAGCGTCAACACGAGGCACTGCCCGGGAGGCCACTGCTCGCCCTCCGGCAACGCCGCGAGGCCGCCGAACCGACCGGCCACCGGCAGGCCGTCGCCGTCGGGAACCAGCTCCGTCCGTGGTCGGGCCAGCCGTACCCAGCGCTCGATCTCTTCCACCGGCACGCCCATCTCCCGGGCCGCGTACCGGAACTCCTGTCGTACGTCCATGGCCGGGCATTGTGTCTGAGGGGTGCGACGAACAGCAGAAGGCCGGCAGGCGCCGGCCACCAGGCGGAACGGCGGAGGTGGGGCCGGTCGCGCGCCGTCGGGGACGCTGGCGGCTGGTCGACCAGCTGGAATCGCGCGGCGGTCGACGTGCCGGGAGACGCTGCCTAGGCGGCGTCGGCCCTGCCGTCGGCCCGCGCCGGGACGACGACGACCGGCACCGCCGGCTCCGGTGCGGCCGCCCGCCGGGCGCCGAGGACGGTCATGGCCCAGCCCGCCGCGCCGAACCCGGCCGCCGCGACCGCCGCGATCACCGCCAGCCGCCACGCCGACCCGGTCAGCGCCGTGCCGCCCAGGTGCCCGACCAGCCCGCCGTAGGTCGCCCAGCCCGCCGCCGCCACGCCCTCGTAGAGCAGGAACAGCCGGTACGGGTACCGGCTGCGCCCGGCGGAGAAGCAGGCGGCCATCCGGCCACCCGGCACGAAGCGGCAGAGCAGGATCACGAGGGGGCCCGGCCGGCGCAGGCCCCGGGTGACCCGGCCGGCGACCCGCCGGGCCCGCCCCGGGGCGGTGTCCCGGGGCGGCCGGCGGTCCGGCGCGCTCCGCCCGAGCAGGTAGCAGGCGACGTCCCCGGCGAAGACGCCGAGCGCGCCCACCGCGATGGTCGTCGGCAGGTCCAGCCCGCCGTACACGGTCAGGGCGCCGCTGGTGATCATGATGACCTGGGTCGGGATGACCGGGACGAAGGCGTCGGCGACGAGCAGCCCGAGCAGCGCGAGGTACGCCCAGGTGGGCGACGCGACCTCAGTGAGTAGTTCGGGCACCACTGCCACCTCGCCGGACGGACCGATCGGTGTACCGAGCCTGACGGGTCGCTCGGCGGTACCGGGCACGACCCTCGTCCGTGGTGACCACCGACACGGCAGGGCCACCGGACACAACGAGCGAACCGCCGCACAGGTGACGGATCCGCGCGCCGTCAGGGGGCGGCGGATCGCGGCGGCCCGGCGTACCGTTGTCTGCGCGCGGCCCCGCGACCGTCGGATCCCCCGTTTTCGATGGTTGGGCCGCTGCGGGCCGCCGGCAGGTCCCGTGCCGGCGGCCCATCTTCACCGACCCCGACAACCCCGCGCGACGGGTTCCGGTCCGGTCAGGTGAGCACCCCTCGCGACCTTCGCCGTCGACGGCTTCGTGGCGCTTCCTCGCTCCCGTCGACCACCCCCGCCTGTCTTCGACACACCGCTGTTGACGATCACGTTGTTATGGGGCTGGACAATGGTGTGTGGCACACAGTATGGTGTGACGCATGGGAAGCGATGAGATCCTGCGGACGCACCTCCAGGAGTTGCGTCGGGGCACCGTGGTGGTGGCGAGCCTCGTCGCCCTGCGCCGCCCCGACTACGGCTACGCGCTGCTGCAACGCCTCTCCGACCACGGCTTCCCGGTGGACGCCAACACGCTCTATCCGCTGCTGCGGCGGCTGGAGGAGCAGGGGCTGCTCACCAGCGAGTGGAACACCGAGGAGAGCCGGCCCCGCAAGTTCTACCGGACCAGCGGGGAGGGCGAGTCGGTGCTCGACCGCCTCCTCGCCGACCTGACCGCCGTGCACACCTCACTGACCAGGCTGATCGAAGGAGCCGACCGATGACCAACCTCACCGACCGCTACCTTGTCGCGACCCTGCGCTCGGTGCCGGTCGCGCGCCGCGACGAGATCGCCACCGAGCTGCGCGCCTCGATCGCCGACATGGTCGAGGGCCGCACGGCGGGCGGGCAGGACGCCGCCACCGCCGAGCGCGAGGTGCTCACCGAGCTGGGCGACCCGGCGAAGCTCGCCGCCAGCTACGCCGACCGCCGGTTGCAGCTCATCGGCCCGACCTACTACCTGGCCTGGGAACGTCTGCTGAAGCTGCTGCTCAGCTTCGTCCCGGCGACGGTCGGCGTGCTGGTCGGCCTGCTGGCGGCCACCGACGGCGACGACGCCGGCGCGGCCATCGGGGAGGGCGTGTCCACCGCCCTCACGGTCGCCATCCAGATCGCCTTCTGGGTCACCCTCGTGTTCGCGGTGCTGGAACGCACCAAGACCCCGCTGCACCTGCCCGCGTGGAACGTCGACCAGCTTCCGGAAGACACCACCCACCGGCAGATCACGCTGACCGACGCCGCCGCCTCGATCGCCTTCCTGGCGCTCTTCATCGCCTACCTGCCGTTGCAGCACTTCCGGTCGTTCGTGCCCGCCGACGGCGACGGGAACCTGCCGGTCCTCGACCCGGCGCTGTGGAGCTTCTGGCTGCCGTTCCTGATCGCCGTCCTGGTCGCCACCGTCGGCCTGGAGATCGCCAAGTACCGGGCGGGCCGGTGGAACTGGCCGCTGGTCGCGGCCAACGCGGTGCTCGACCTGGCGTTCGCGGTGCCGGTGGTCTGGCTGATGTCGACCGACCGGCTGCTCAACCCCGACCTGGTGAGCCGCTTCGAGTGGCTCGGCGAGGGCGACAACCTGAACACCGTCGCCACCGTCGTCATCGCCGGCACCGCCCTGGTCGTGCTCTGGGACATCGTCGACAGCGTGGT
>NZ_JBSGDY010000232.1:0-7550 GCF_053602615.1 Micromonospora sp. NPDC004336 | reverse complement strand
CTGGACCGCAAGGTCTCGCACTTCGAGGCGGGCAGCCGGCGTACGGCTCGGAGGCGGTCGCGGGCGGACGGGGCCGGCGCTCCCGCAGCCGGCGCAGGGCCGGCGGGTGGACGTTGGCGCGGGTGAGGTCGCCGCCGTAGTGGGCGAGCACCCGGTGGTCCATGATCCGGCGCCACACGGGCGGCACCAGCGCGGCGACCACCATCGTGGCGTAGCCGGCGGGCAGCTGCGGGGAGGACTCGAAGCTGCGCAGCGTCTGGTAGCGGCGCAGCGGGTTCGCGTGGTGGTCGCTGTGCCGCTGGAGCTGGAAGAGGAAGACGTTGGTCACCGTGCGGTCGCTGTTCCAGCTGTGCCGCGGGTCGACCTTCTCGTAGCGGCCGGCGGGGGTGCGCTGCCGCGCCAGCCCGTAGTGCTCCAGGTAGTTGACCACCTCGAGCAGGCTGAACCCGACCACCGCCTGGAGCGCCAGGAAGGGCAGCACCCCCGGCCCGAAGGCCACGACCAGCGCGGCGTAGAGCACCAGGGTCATCGCGTACGCGGTCAGGATCTCGTTGCGCCACGTCCACGGGCTGCGACCGCGGCGGCGGAACCGGCCCGCCTCCAGCCGCCACGCCGAGCGCAGGCTGCCGAGGACCGTACGCGGCCAGAACGCCCAGAAGCTCTCCCCCAGCCGGGAGCTGGCCGGGTCCTCCGGCGTGGCGACGCGGGTGTGGTGGCCCCGGTTGTGCTCGACGTGGAAGTGCCCGTACGCGGTCGGGGCGAGGGCCACCTTGGACAGCCAGCGCTCCAGCGTCTCGCGCTTGTGGCCGAGCTCGTGGGCGGTGTTGATGGCGATGCCGTCGACCACCCCGATCGTGGCGACCAGGCCGGCCGCGCCGACGACCGACAGGTCGCCCCCGGCCCAGACCGCGCAGCAGAGCACCAGCCCCGCGTACTGGGCCGGCAGGTAGAGGTAGGTGAGCCAGCGGTAGTAGCCGTCGGCCGCGAGCCGGGGCACCGCCTCGTCGGGCGGGTTGCGCCGGTCCTCGCCGACCAGCAGGTCGACCACGGGGATCAGGACGAATACGACGGCGGGGGTCAGCCACCACGCCCAGCCGCCGCCGGTGGCCCGCCAGACCGCCCAGGCGAGGAACGGCAGCGCCGGTACGAGCAGCGCCAGCGGCCAGAGCGGCTTCCGGGCGTCCCGCCAGGCGGGTGCGCCGGTCGACGCGGCGTCGACGGCCATGGCCGACCTCCGATCTGTCGCGGTCCACCCCGACTGTGACACCCATCACCGCCATCTACAAGTGTCGATTTTTGTAAAGCCGCCCCGGCGCCGAGATCGTCTTGAGTAGGCGCGACCCTTGTTCCCACCGACCCGGACTGATATCCACAGATGCGCATGCGTCACTCGCGCTGCGCGGGCCGGCGGAGGGCCGGCCACCCCGCTCCCACGAGGAGGTCCCGTGGCACAACCGGAGTGGACACCCTGGATGAGCCGGCGCCGACGCCGGCTCGTCCCCGTCCTGGCGGCGACCGCGGTGGCGGCCGCGCTGCTCCCCGCCGGCCCCACCGCGGCCACCCCCGCCGGGGCCACCGCCGAGCGGCGCTCCGGCCCGTTCGCCGAGGGCCACCAGCACGCCGACGTCGACAACCGTCCCGGCGCCGCCGCCCCCGACGCGCGGCAGCGGGGCCTGGCCCGCAGGGCCGACCCGGACGTCCGCTGGAACCGGCTCGGCACCCCGCACGCGCTCGGCCCCGGCCGCGCGCCGCTCGCCGTCGGCCTCCCCGCCGACCCGGAGGCGGCCGCCCGCGCGTACCTGACCGGCAACCAGGACCTCTTCGGCCTGGACGCCGCCGCGGTCGCGGCGATGGACCGCCTGCTCGTCCGCCCGGTCGGCGACGGCGCGGTGGTCACCCTCCGGCAGCGCTTCGGCGCCCTGCCCGCCGGGCACGACGGGCTGGTCACCGTCGCGGTCGCCGACGGCTCGGTCCTGGCGGTGAACTCCTCGCTCTCCCGGGACACCGCCGCGCCGCCGGCCGCCACCCTCACCGACCAGCAGGCGTACGCCGCGGCGCTCGCCGACGCCGGCCTCGCGGCGGACGCGGTCCGCGACCACAGCGTGCGGGCCGTCGCCGTGCCCACCCCGCTCGACGGCCCCCGGGCCGCCTACGAGGTGACCCTGATCGGCGCCGACGCCGACGAACCGGCCGCCTTCACCACCTACGTCGACGGCATCACCGGGCGGGTGCTGGTCCGCGAGGACCTGGTCGACTTCGACTCCGACAACCCGAGCTGGGCGGTCTTCCCGGCCACCCCGCCGCGCGACCTCGGCCCCGGGCAGGATCCCCGGGTGCGCTGGTGCGGCGACCCCGCGCCGGACTGCCGGGCGGCGTTCCGCGACCCGGCGACCGGGCAGCCGTGGGACGTCGACGCGGCCACCGGCACGCCGACCGGCACCGCGCGCGGAAACTCCGCCAACACCGTGCGGTCCTGGGGTGCCGGCACGCCGGCCGTCCCGGCGACGCCCAGCCCGGAGCGCCGCTACGAGTACCCGTTCACCGACCAGTGGCACCAGGCCCGCTGCAACCCCGAGGTGTTCACCTCGGCGCAGCGCAACGACGACGACGCCGCGATCGGCAACCTCTTCGCCATGCACAACCGGATGCACGACTGGGCCTGGCACCTCGGCTTCACCGAGGCGACCTGGAACCTCCAGGCGGTCAACCTGACCCCCGAGGGCCGGGGCGGCGACGCCGAGCAGGGCCGCGCCCAGCAGGGCGCGCTGACCGGCAACCGGAACAACGCCAACCAGGGCACGCCGCGCGACGGGCTGCCGCCGACCACCAACATGTACCTGTGGCAGCCGCAGGCCGGCGGGCCGTACCCGCCCTGCGTCGACGGCGACTACGACATGACGGTGATCGGGCACGAGTACACCCACGCCATCACCAACCGCATGATCGCCGGCCCGGACAGCGGCATCGGCGGGCACCAGGGCGGCTCGATGGGCGAGTCGTGGAGCGACCTGCTCGCCGCGGAGTACCTGTTCCAGCACGGCCTGCGCGCCCCCGGCGAGACGCCGTACGTCACCGGCGGCTACGTCACCGGCAACCTGGTCAGCGGCATCCGCAACCACGACTTCAGCCGCAGCCCGCTGAACTACTCCGACGTCGGCTACCACAGCAGCGGCCCGGCGGTGCACGCCGACGGCGAGATCTGGAGCGCGACCAACTTCCGGGTCCGGGCGGCCCTGATGAAGCGCTACGGCGCCGGCACCCCGCAGCGGCAGCTCGACTGCGCGCGCGGCGCGGTGGCCGTGGAGCAGTGCCCGGGCAACCGGCGCTGGTCGCAGCTGGTCTTCGACTCGTTCCTGCTCCAGGCGGCCAGCCAGGTCAGCATGCTCGACATGCGGGACAACATGCTCACCGCCGACCTGCTCCGCTTCGGCGGCGCCAACCAGGACCTGATCTGGGCCGAGTTCGCCCGCTCCGGGATGGGCCGGGACGCCGCCACCGACGGCGCCTCCGACACCGACCCGACGCCGAGCTTCGCCGCGCCCGACGCCGACAACGCGGTGCTCACCCTCCGGCCCAAGGGCGACAGCGCCGACGCGCCGATCAAGGTGTACGTCGGGGCGTACGAGGCGCGGGCGGTCCCGGTGGCCGACACCGACCCGGCGACGGCGCTGCCGGACCGGATCGAGCTGGTGCCCGGGACCTACCAGCTGCTCGCCGTCGCGCCCGGCTTCGGCCACCAGCGACTCACCGTGGTCGCCACGGCCGGCCGGGATGGATACGTCGACCTGCGGATGAGCCGCAACCTGGCGTCGACCGCGTCGGGCGCGACGGTCAGCGGCGACGGGGTCAACCTGGACCGGATCGCCGACGACACCGAGGCGACCAACTGGGCCTCCCTCGACGGCGTGGCCGGCCGGCAGGTCACGGTGGCGCTGCCCGGGGACGCCCCGCACGTCGTCAAGCGGGTGAACGTCAGCGCGATGCTGCGCCCGGCCATCCCCGGCGACGCCGATCCGGGCAGCCAGAACTCGCTCAGCGCCCTGCGCTCGTTCGCGGTCTCCGCCTGCAACGCGAAGACCACCGACTGCGCCGACCCGGCGAACTGGCGGCGCATCCACACCAGCGCGGCGGACGCCTTCCCCGGCGGGGCGTACCGGGCGTACGTGCGGGACATCAACCTGCGCTCGTTCCCGGTGCCGACCACCCTCGCCACCCACCTGCGGCTGGAGGTGCTGGCCAGCCAGTGCACGGGCGGCCCGGACTACGCCGGCGAGCAGGACGACGACCCGGCCACCACCACCGACTGCGCGACCGCCAGCCCGGCGCGTACCCAGGTGCGCATCGCCGAGTTCCAGGCGTTCTCGAAGTGACCGCCCCCGTCGGGGCCGGCCGGCGTGCCGGCCCCGACGGGCGGTGCGGTAGGTGGCCCCCCGTCGCCACGCAACGCTGCCAGCCCCGCCGGCCGGCCGGTAGCCGGGCGGGTTCGCACCGGTCGCCAAGCGCGGGGGCGGTTTTCACCGTCCGTGGTGAACCGGTCGCCGCGGCCCCGCGACACGCCGACCTCCGCCGGCGGGAGACAATCGGCGGCGTGTCCGACCTTTCCGCCGCGTTCGTCCGGCTGCACGCCCGCCTCGCCCCGGTCGCCTTCGTCCCCGAGGTGCGGCTGCACCAGGCGGACGACGCCATCGGGCTGTGGGAGCTGACCGAGGGCGAGTTCCGCAGCGCGCAGCCGCCGCCGTTCTGGGCCTTCGCCTGGGCGGGCGGGCAGGCGCTGGCCCGGTACGTCACCGACCGCCCTGAGCTGGTCGCCGGCCGCCGGGTGCTCGACCTCGCCGCCGGCTCGGGCCTGGTCGCCATCGCGGCCGCGCGGGCCGGCGCCGCCGGCGTCCGCGCCGTGGAGATCGACGAGCTGGCCGTCGCGGCGGTGGCGGTCAACGCCGAGGCCAACGGGGTACGCGTCGACGCCGAACTCGCGGACATCCTCGACGGCGACGCCGGGGGCGCCGAGGTGGTCTTCGCCGGCGACGTGTTCTACAGCCAGGCGATGACCAACCGGGTGCTGCGCTTCCTGCTGCGGGCCGCCCGGGCCGGCGCCCAGGTGCTGGTCGGCGACCCCGGTCGGGCGTTCCTGCCCCGCGACCGCTTCGACGAGCTGGCCGTCTACGACGTGCCGGTGCCCGAGACGCTGGAGAGCGTACGGGTGAAGCGCACCACGGTGTGGCGGTTGCGGCCCGGACTGCCGGGGGCCGCCCGCTAGCGTGTCGGCGTGCTGTTCCGGAGCTGGGCGCAGACCGCCGACGCGCACTGGCCGGACGTGGCCCGGGTGCCCGACCACGTGGGCGTCGAGCACCTGGTGGTGACCCGGCACGCGCTGGTCCGCGAGGTGCTGACCGACCCGGTGACCTACCGGCCGGACAACGCGCTCGACGCGGTGACCCCGATCCCGGTGGCCGCGCTGCGGGTGCTGGCCGGGCACCGGTTCCGGCTGCCGCCCACCCTGGCCAACAACGGCGGCGCCAGCCACCCCGGGATCCGGGCCGTCGTCGCCGACGCCCTGCACCCGAGCCGGGTCGCCGCGCAGCGGCCCTGGCTGACGGCGCTGGTCCGGGAACGCCTCACCGCGATCGGCGCCGCCCTGGACGCGGGCGCGCCGGTCGACCTCCACGCGGGGCTCGCCGCCGACCTGCCGCTGCTGGTGCTGGCCCGGCTGGTCGAGCTGCCCGACGCGCCGGTCGGGGCGGTGAAGGAGTTCGCCCGCGCGGCGCTGGAGCTGTTCTGGGCGCCGCTGGACGCCGACCGCCAGGCGGTGCTCGCGGCGGAGGTGGGCCGGTTCCACCGGGTGCTGCGGGAGTTCGCGGCGACCGGCGGCGGGCTGGCGGGGTCGCTGCGGGCCGCCGGGCACCCGCCCGACGTGGTGGTCGGCGCGCTGTTCTTCCTGCTGGTCGCCGGCCAGGAGACCACCTCGCAGTTCCTCACGCTCCTGCTGCACCGGCTGGCCGGGGAGCCGGCGGTGCGTGCCGGGCTGCGGGCCGGCACCGTCGCGGTCGCCGACGTGGTCGAGGAGGGGCTGCGGCTGGAGCCGCCGATCGTCACCTGGCGGCGGGTGGCCACCGTGGACACGACGCTGGGCGGTACGGCCGTGCCGGCGGGGAGCAGCATCGTGCTGTGGCTGGCCCGCGCCGGCCGCGACCCCGACGCCGTGGCCGCGCCCGACGAGTTCCGGCCGGGCCAGCGCGGCTCCCGCCGGCACCTGGCCTTCGGGGCGGGCGCGCACCGCTGCGTCGGCGACCAGCTCGCCCGCATGGAGGCGGCGGTGGTCGTCGGCGAGGCCGCGCCGCTGCTGGACGAGGTCACCGTGGTCCGGGCGCCGTGGTGCCCGGACAACCTCACCTTCCGGATGCCCGACGCCTTCGTCGTGCGGCGCGGCTGAGCCGGGCGGGCGGCGCCAAAGCGGCTCGGAGCGGCTGAGCCGGGCCGGGCGGGGCCGGAGCGGCGCAGAGCGGGGCCGGGCGGGGCGGCTCAGGCGGTGGGCTCGACCAGCCCCGCCTCGTACGCGAGGATCGCCGCCTGCACCCGGTTGCGCACCTCCAGCCGGGTGAAGACGCTGGTCAGGTAGCTCTTCACGGTGCCCTCGACCAGGTGCAGCCGGCGGGCGATCTCGGCGTTGGACAGCCCGGCCCCGACCAGCGCGAGCACCTCCCGCTCCCGCTCGGTCAGGCCGGCGAGCCGGTCCCGGGCCACCGGCCGGCGGGCCACCCGGTCCCCGCCCAGCTCGATCACCCGGCGGGCCACCCGCGGCGACAGGTACGCGCCGCCGTCGGCGACGGCGTGCACCCCGGCGATCAGCTCGCGCGGGTCGCCGGCCTTGAGCAGGAAGCCGCTGGCGCCGTGGCCGAGCGCCCGCGCGACGTGGTCGTCCTCGCCGAAGGTGGTCAGCATGACCGTCGCCGTCTCCGGTACGAGTCGGCGGATCTCGGCGGCCGCGCTGAGCCCGTCCAGCCTCGGCATCCGGATGTCCAGCAGCGCCACCCGGGGCCGGTGCGCCCGGACGAGGTCCACGGCGGCCCGGCCGTCGGCGGCCTCGCCGACCACCTCGATGCCCGGGTCGGTGCCCAGGATGGCCCGGACGCCGGCCCGGATCATCGCCTCGTCGTCGGCGAGGACGACCCGGACCGGACCGGTCGCGGTGCTGTCGGTGCTCACTGGTTGATCCGCTCCTTGCTGACCAGCCGGCCGTCGGCGAAGCAGAGTCGCCAGGTCGGCTGGGCCAATGGGAAGTTTCCGTCGGTGTAGTACTCGCAGCCGGCCCGGTCGGCCCAGGGGTCGGGCCGGTCGAGCTGGCGGCGGGGCAGCCCGGTCAGGTCGGCCCGGGCCGCGCCGACCCGCATCGCGTCGAAGGTGGCCTGGTCCAGCACCGTACCGGCGGTCGCCACCGGGTAGTAGACGAGGGAGAGCACCAGGGCGAGGCCGGCCGGCGCCCCGAGCGCGGCCAGCAGGCTGCGCCGGACCCGGCGGCGGGCGTCGCGCAGCCGCCGCTCCGCCTCGTCCGG
>NZ_JBSGDY010000231.1:0-7782 GCF_053602615.1 Micromonospora sp. NPDC004336 | reverse complement strand
GGCCGGTGGGGCCGCCGCCGCGACGGCGCCGGGCCCGGCCGGCGACGCGTGGGAGACGGTACGACTGGCCCGGCACCCGGGCCGACCGACCACCCTGGACTACCTGGAGACGGCGTTCGACGGCTTCGTCGAGCTGCACGGCGACCGGCTCGGCGCCGACTGCCCCGCGGTGGTGGGCGGGCTGGCCCGGCTCGACGGCCGGCCGGTGATGGTGATCGGGCACCAGAAGGGGCACAGCACCGCCGAGCTGGTGGCGCGCAACTTCGGCATGGCCAGCCCGGCCGGGCACCGCAAGGCGCTGCGGCTGATGCGGCTGGCCGCCCGCCTCGGCCTGCCGGTGGTGACCCTGGTGGACACGCCCGGGGCGGATCCCGGGGTGGCCGCCGAGGAGCAGGGGCAGGCGGCGGCCATCGCCGAGAACATCCTCGCCCTGGCCGTGCTGCCCACCCCGGTCGTCGCGGTGATCACCGGGGAGGGGGGCAGCGGCGGCGCGCTGGCCCTGGCGGTGGCCGACCGGGTGCTGATGTTCCAGCACGCCGTCTACTCGGTGATCAGCCCCGAGGGGTGCGCGGCCATCCTGTGGCCCGACCGGGGGGCGGCCCCGCAGGCGGCCCGCGCGTTGCGGCTGACCGCGCCCGACCTGTGCCGCCTCGGGGTGGTCGACGACGTCGTGCCGGAGCCGGCCGCGGCCGCGCACCACGACCCGGAGGCGGCGGCCCGGGCGCTGCGCGCGGCCGTGTCGGCGCACCTGCTGCCGCTGCTGGACGTGCCGCCCGCCACGCTGGTGCGGCGCCGCCGGCAGCGGTTCCGGCGCTTCGGCGCGGCGCGGCTCGGCGCGCGGGCGGGTGCCCGGTGAGCGCGGGCGGCGCCCCGGTCGACACCGCGACGCTCGGCGCGGAGCCGGCGTCGGGGGTGGACGCGGTGCTGGCCGGGCTGCGGCGGCACGCCCGGGACCTGGTGGCCGAGCTGGCCGGCCCGGTCCGCCGGGTGCGGCTGCGCAGCGGCGACACGGTGCTGGAGGTGGAGTGGCACGGCGGCGTGCCGGTGGAGGCCCCGCCGGAGGCCGCAGCGGTCCCGACGTCGCCCGCGCCGCCCGGCGACACCCCGGGCCGGCACACGGTGCGCTCGCCCATCGTCGGCACGTTCTACCGGGCGCCGGAGCCGGGCGCCGCGCCCTTCGTGGCCGTCGGGGACCTGGTCCGTCCGGGGCAGGTCGTCGGGATCGTCGAGGCGATGAAGCTGATGAACGAGGTGAGCGCCGACCGGGGCGGCCGGGTCGCCGAGGTCCTCGCCGCCGACGGCCAGCCGGTCGAGTACGACCAGCCGCTGCTCGCGCTGGACCCGGACTGAGGCGGTGGGCGATGTTCGAGAAGGTGCTGATCGCCAACCGGGGCGAGATCGCCCTGCGGGTGCTGCGCGCCTGCCGCGAGCTGGGGGTGCGTACCGCCGTGGTCTACTCCACGGCCGACGCGGACTCCGCCGCGGTGCGCCTGGCCGACCAGGCCGTGCGGATCGGGCCGCCGCCCGGCCGGCGCAGCTATCTCAACGCCGCCGCCATCGTGGAGGCGGCCCGGCAGGTGGGCGCGCAGGCCGTGCATCCCGGCTACGGGTTCCTCTCCGAGG
This sequence comes from Micromonospora sp. NPDC004336, assembly GCF_053602615.1. Lineage (NCBI taxonomy): Bacteria > Bacillati > Actinomycetota > Actinomycetes > Micromonosporales > Micromonosporaceae > Micromonospora > Micromonospora sp. NPDC004336. The sequence goes on along the minus strand of NZ_JBSGDY010000231.1, from coordinate 6,159 downwards.
ACGCCGACTTCGCCGAGATCTGCGCCGACAACGGGCTGACGTTCATCGGCCCGCCGCCGGAGGTGATGTCCGCGTTGGCCGACAAGTCCTCCGCGCGGGCGCTGATGCGCCGCGCCGGGCTGCCGTTGCCGCCGGGCAGCGTCGCGCCGGTGCCCACCGCCGCGGCGGCGGCGGAGGTGGCCGCCGAGGTGGGCTACCCGGTGATCGTCAAGGCGGCGGCCGGCGGCGGGGGGCGCGGCATGACGGTCGTCGCCGGCCCGGCGGAGCTGCCCCGGGCGTACGCGCGGACGAGGGCCGCCGCGCAGGCCGCCTTCGGCGACGACCGGGTGTACGTCGAGCGGTACCTCACCGGGGCGCGGCACGTCGAGGTGCAGCTGCTGTGCGACTCGCACGGCAACGGCGTGCACCTGGGCACGCGGGACTGCTCGGTGCAGCGCCGGCACCAGAAGCTGGTGGAGGAGGCGCCCGCGCCGGCGCTGTCGGCCGGCACCCTGGAGGCCATCGCGGAGTGCGCCCTGCGCGGCGCCATGTCGGCCGGGTTCACGGGGGCCGGCACGGTGGAGTTCCTGGTCGACCCGGACGAGCGGTTCCACTTCCTGGAGATCAACTGCCGGATCCAGGTCGAGCACCCCGTCACCGAGATGATCACCGGGATCGACCTGGTGCACGAGCAGCTGCACATCGCCGCCGGGGTGCCGCTGCGGCTGCGGCAGGCCGACGTCCGCCCGCACGGGGTGGCCATCGAGTGCCGGGTGAACGTGGAGGACCCGGAGCGGGGCTTCGCGCCGACGCCCGGCCGGCTGGACCGCTTCGTACCGCCCGGTGGCCCGTTCACCCGGGTCGACACGCACGGCCACGCCGGCTACGTGTTCGGCCCGTACTACGACTCGCTGCTGGCCAAGGTCGTGGTCTGGGCGCCCGACCGGGAGCTGGCGCTCAACCGGCTGGAACGGGCCCTCGACGAGTTCGACATCGCCGGGCCCGGCGTGCGCACCACCATCCCGTTCGTCCGGCGGGTGCTCGACGACGCCGGGTTCCGCAAGGGCCGCTACTGCACCGGCCTGGTCGACCAGTTGCTCGCCGGCCCGCCCGACGCACACCACAGGAGGCATTGATGACCGTCACCCACGGCCGCCCGTTGACCGCCGAGATCACCGACATCCTGGTGGCCAACTGCGGGCTGGACGCCGAGGCCGCCGCCCGCGCCCCGGCGGCGTCGCTGGAGGAGCTCGGCATGGACTCGCTGGCGCTGCTCGAACTGTCCGCCGTGGTCGCCGACCGGTGGCGGGTGCGGATCCCCGAGGAGGCCGGGCAGCTCAGCATCGCGGGCGTGGCCGAGCTGGTGGCCCGCCGCGCCGACCCGCCCGGGCACACCGAGAACAGCGTGCTCATCGCCGCGCCACTGCCGCTGGTCTGGGACGTCACCAACGACGTCGCCGGCTGGCCCGAGCTGTTCACCGAGTACGCCCGGGTGGAGATCCTGCACCGCGACGGCGACACCGTGCGGTTCCGGCTCACGATGCACCCCGACGAGAACGGCACGGCGTGGAGCTGGGTCAGCGAGCGCACCGCCGACCCGGCGACGCGGCAGGTCCGCGCCCGACGGGTGGAGACCGGGCCGTTCGAGTACATGAACATCCACTGGCAGTACGCGCAGGAGCCCGGCGGCACCCGGATGACCTGGGTGCAGGACTTCGCGATGAAGCCGACCGCCCCGGTGGACAACGCCGGCATGACCGAGCGGATCAACACCAACAGCGCCGTGCAGCTCGCCGTGATCAAGGAGAAGATCGAGCGGCTGGCCGGCGCCCGGGGCGCCACGGCCGCCACGGCGGCGTCCGGTCCGGCCCCGGCCCCGCGCGCCGCCGACGAGGCGACGGGAGCCGGCGATGAGTGAGCGGACGCTGCGGCTGGTCGCCGCCACCGACGTGCCGCCGGACCGTCGCCGCGGCGGCGAGCTGCGGGTGCTGCTCGGCCCGAAGACCGTCGGCAGCACCTCCGGGTTCATGGGCGTGGCGACGCTGGCGCCCGGCGAGCGTATCGGCGAGCACTACCACCCCTACAGCGAGGAGTTCCTCTACGTGGCGCGGGGCGCGATCACCGTGGACCTCGACGACCGGCCGGTGCCGCTCGCGGCCGGCGAGGCGCTCTTCGTACCGGTCAACGTGCGGCATCGGCTGCGCAACACCGGCGACGAGCCGGCCGAGGTGGTCTTCCACCTCGGACCGTTGGCGCCCCGGCCGGAACTCGGCCACGTCGACACCGAGCCGCCCGAACAGCGGGGCGCATCGTGAGCGCGAGGAGTGAGCGGGGTTTGCGAGCCCCGCAGTCGCGAGCGGAGGTGGCGTCGTGAGCGCGAGGAGTGAGTGGGTTTTTGCGAGCCCCGCAGTCGCGAACCGAGGTGACGTTGTGAGCGCGAGGAGTGAGCGGGTTTTGCGAGCCCCGCAGTCGCGAGTCGAGGTGGCGTCGTGAGCGGGCGCCGCACGGTGGTGACCGGCGTCGGGGTGGTCGCCCCCGGCGGCGCCAGCCGGGACCGGTTCTGGAAGGCCGTCACCGAGGGGCGGACGGCGACGCGCCGGATCAGCTTCTTCGACCCGTCGCCGTTCCGGTCGCAGATCGCCGCCGAGTGCGACTTCGACCCGGTCGCCGCCGGGCTCAGCGCGGCCGAGCGGCGGCGCGCCGACCGGTACGTGCAGTTCGCGCTGGCCTGCTCCGCCGAGGCGGTCGCGGACGCCGGGCTGGAGCTCACCGACGCCGAGCGGGACCGGGCCGGGGTGGTGCTGGGCACCGCGGTCGGCGGCACCATGGCGCTGGAACAGGAGTACGTGACGGTCAGCGACGGCGGCCGGCGGTGGCTGGTCGACGCGGCGCGCGGCGGCCCGTACCTCTACCAGGCGCTGGTGCCCAGCAGCCTGGCCGCCGACGTGGCATGCCGGTACGGGCTGCACGGCCCGGCCCAGGTGGTCTCCACCGGCTGCACGTCCGGCATCGACGCGATCGGGTACGCCCACCAGCTCATCGCCGACGGCGAGGCCGACATCGTGCTGGCCGGGGCCGCGGACTCGCCGATCTCCCCGGTGACGGTCGCGTCCTTCGACGCGATCAAGGCGACCAGCCCGGACAACGACGATCCGGCGCACGCCTCGCGCCCCTTCGACGCCGACCGGCACGGTTTCGTGCTCGCCGAGGGGGCGGCGGTGCTGGTGCTTGAGGAGGCCGGGCACGCCCGGCGGCGCGGCGCGCACGTCTACTGCGAGGTCGCCGGCTACGCCAGCCGCAGCAACGGCTACCACATGACGGGGCTGCGGCCCGACGGGCTGGAGATGGGGCTGGCGATCTCGGCGGCGCTGCGGCAGGGCCGCATCGCACCCGAGCAGGTCTCCTACGTCAGCGCGCACGGCTCCGGCACCCGGCAGAACGACCGGCACGAGACCGCCGCGTTCAAGCGGGCCCTGGGGCAGGCCGCGTACGGGGTGCCGATCAGTTCGATCAAGTCGATGGTGGGGCACTCGCTCGGCGCGATCGGGTCGATCGAGATGGCGGCGTGCGCGCTCGCGATCGAGTTCGGCGTTGTGCCGCCGACGGCCAACTGGGCCACCCGGGACCCGGAGTGCGACCTGGACTACGTGCCGAACGAGGCGCGGGAGCTGCCGGTGGACGTGGCGCTGTCGGTGGGCAGCGGCTTCGGTGGCTTCCAGTCGGCGATGGTGTTCCGCCGGCTGCCCGGGGCGGTGCCGGCGTGACCGCCCGGGCGGTGGTGACCGGCATCGGGGTGGTCGCGCCCAGCGGCATCGGCGCCGACGCGCACTGGCGGACGGTCCTGGCCGGCACCCGCCGCACCGGGCCGATCACGCTGTTCGACCCCGCCGGCTATCCGACGCGCCACGGCGGGGAGGTGCCCGGCTTCGACGCCGCCGCGTACGCCGACAACCGGCGGCTGGTGCAGACCGACCGGTGGACGCACCTCGGCTTCGCCGCGACCCGGCTGGCGCTGGCCGACGCCGGCCTGCCCGAGCGGGCCCCCGATCCGTACGGGTACGCCGTGGCGCTGGCCAGCTCGTCGGGCGGGAACCTGTTCGGGCAGCGGGAGCTGCAACGGCTCTGGGGCGGGCCGTCGCGCACCGTCGGGGCGTACCAGTCGATTGCCTGGTTCTACGCGGCCAGCGTGGGGCAGCTCTCCATCCACCACCAGTTCAAGGGGCCGTGCGGGGTGCTGGTCGCCGAGGCGGCCGGCGGGCTGGACAGCCTGGCGCACGCTGCGCGGGCGGTGCGCCGGGGCACCCCGGTGGTGATCGCCGGGGCGACCGAGTGCCCGCTGAGCCCGTACGCCCTGGCCTGCCAGCTGCGCTCCGGGCTGCTCAGCGACGTGTCCGACCCGCAGCGGGCGTACCGGCCGTTCGACGCCGCCGCCAGCGGCTACCTGCCGGCGGAGGGCGGCGCGGTGTTCGTGGTGGAGGAGCTGGGTCACGCGCTGGCCCGGGGCGCCCGCGTGTACGGCGAGGTGACCGGCTGGGGCGCCACCCACGACGGCGTCCACACCGGCGCGGATACCGCCGGCGACCCGGTGCAGTACGCGCGGGCGATGCGGCTGGCCCTGGACCGGGCCGGCGTCGGGGCGGAGTCGGTGGACGTGGTACTGCCCGACGCGCTCGGCGTGCCCCGCTACGACCGCAGCGAGGCCGAGGCGCTGCGGGCGGTGTTCGGTGACCGGCCGCCGCCGGTGACCACGCAGAAGCCGCTGACCGGCCGCGCCCACCAGGGCGGCTCGGCGCTGGACGCGGCGACCGCGCTGCTCGCGTTCGCGAACGACACGCTGCCCGCCTCCGCCGGGCCGGACGAGGTGGCCGAGGGCTGCGAGCTGGACTTCCTGCGGGAGCACCGGCGCCCGCGCAGCCGGCTGGCGCTGGTCTGCGCGCGCGGCTTCGACGGGTTCAACAGCGCGCTGGTCCTGCGCGGGGCCGCGCCGGCGAGGGGAGCGACACCATGAGCGAGGGCGGCGGGCGGACGGTCGGCACGGCGCCGGCGGGACCCGGTGGCGGGCCGGGGCACGTCGGGGCGGTCGACGCGGGTGCGCGGGGGACGGCCGGCGCGGCGGCCCCCGCCGCGCCCGCCGACGCGCGGGGGCGGCGGGCGCGGGTGGTGTTCCTGGTGCGGGTCCCGGCGCCGCGCACGGAGGCGTTCCTCGCCGCGTACGAGCAGATCCGACACCTGGTCGCCGGTGGCGTGCCGGGGCACCTGGTCGACCAGGTCTGCCGCTCGTCGGCCGACCCGGAGCAGTGGTTGATCACCAGCGAGTGGGCGAGCCTGGCCGACTTCGAGGCGTGGGAGCGCAGCCCCGAGCACCGGGACCTGGTCCGGCCGATGCGGGAGTGCTTCACCGACGCCCGGTCGCTGCGTTTCGTGGTGCACGCGCAGACACCCACCCCGACGCCGGCCTGACCCGGGCCGCTCGCGCCGCCGGTGCCCGCCGGGCACCGGCGGCGCCGTCGTGCCCGCCCGCCGTCGTGCCCGCCCGTTGTCGTCCGCCGTTGTTCGCCGTTGTTCGCCGATGTCCGTCGTCGTCCGCCGCCGCCGCCGATGCCGATGCCGCCGCCATTGTCCGCCGTGATCGTCCGCCGTGTCGTTCCGTCGCGGCAGCTCAGTCCGATGTAGACGAAACCGGGCGTTGTTTGGGGTGAACCGCCGCATCCGTCGGCGCCGGGCGGGATTGTCACCCCGCACGCTCCGGTGTCGACGCGCCATCGGCCGAACCGGGGGGCGACGCCGGCCGTACGCACGACGTGTCATCCGGCGGTTACCCAGAGCCGGCCTACCCGCCCGATACTGCCCGCCGAAGCGGCTGCCGGCAATCCGGCCGGCCGCTCTTTCTGATCTAGCCATTTGCATCTGGTGATGTATCCGGTGGCGTCGTATGGTTCCCCGCAGCACCCCGACGAACGCACTTTCTGGGCAGATTTGCCCTCTTTGATGCTGGGCGGTGAACGTCAGTGATGACAGGAAATCCTGCGGCGACAGACCCGGATTGGGTCGACGAAGTTCTGCTCGCAGGCCGTCCGACCGACATTTGTCTTCGACTGCCCGAACCCGTCGACCGGGCCACCCTGCGCCGGCTGGTGGCCGACGCGCAGGCCCGGCTGCACGCCGCCGGCCTGCGTCCCG
>NZ_JBSGDY010000230.1:0-7801 GCF_053602615.1 Micromonospora sp. NPDC004336 | reverse complement strand
TCGGTACGCATGGTGAGGTCACCTTTCGATCGGGGGTACGTGACACCCCTGGGGGTGGGTGCGTCACGGGTCGGGAAAGGTTCACGCCAAGAAAGAGGTGCGCCCGGTGGTTCCGGGGTGGGGCGCGGCCCGGGGGATGTAACCGGTGGGGCGGGCCGGGCATTCCGGCGGCCACCAGCGGGCTGACCCCTGGGGGGTTCGGGGGATGTAACGACGTGGGTCCGGCCGGCATTCCGGCCGCCACCCTGGCCCGCAGGGGCCGGGGGGTTCACGCGCTCACGATAGTTACAACGCCCGGGGCCGCCGGCTGATGCCCGCCGACCCGGTGACCCCCACCACCGCAAACCGGCATAAACCGGACGCGAGGCGCGATCTCAACCCGACTAGCGCCCCGACCCGGGCATCCGATGCGGTCAGGGGAGTTGGCGTTCGATGGTGACCGTGGTGCCCTCGGCCGTCGACACCATCCGCACGTCGGCGTACGCGTTCATCAGCGTGGCGCCGCGCCCCCGGTCCATGGCGGGCCGGCGGTCGCGCCAGGTGCCGAAGTCGCGTACCGAGATCCGGACCGTCCCGGCGGCGACCCGCAGCCGCACCCGCACCTCGGGCCGGCTGGGCCGCTGCGCGTGCTCGACGGCGTTGTTGACCGCCTCGGAGGCGGCCAGCAGCAGATCCTGCACGACGTCCGGATCGACGTCCACGGCCTCCAGCGAGGCCCGCACGTCCCGGCGCATCGCCGCGGCCGAGGTCGGCTTCGACGGGTACGTCCAGCCGGTGTCCAGCGCCGTCAGGTGCGCGCCCTCGCCGTCTCGCGCGCGTGGCCCGTTCCCCGACCCGGCGGAGCCCGAGGCCGCCGGCGACGGCGCGACCGCCCGGGGCGGGTCGATCGGGGCCCCGGCGGGGCTTCCGCCCCCGGGCGGCGGAGCCGTCCCCGTGCCCGGCGAGTCGTCCCGGCCGGGCCCGCCCGACGACGAGCCACCGCCGGCGCGGGCGACGGCGTCCGCCGGACCGGGAGGTGTCCCGCCGCGCGTGGCGTCGTCGGGGGCGTCGGAGCGGGCCGCGCCCCCGAACGGGTCGTGCCCCCGGGCGCGGGCGCCGTGCAGGTTCGCCCGGATCCGGGCGATCAGCTCGCCCGCCGCGAAGGGCTTGACGACGTAGTCGTCGGCGCCCAGGTCGAGCCCCTCCACGCTGGCGTCCCCGCCGGCGCGCGCGGAGAGCACCACCACCGGCAGCCCTCGGGTGTCGGCCTGCTGGCGCAGCCGGCGGACCAGTTCGAAGCCGTCGACGTCGGGCATCATCACGTCGGTGAGGACGAGGTCCGGCGGGTCCCGACGGACGGCCTCCAGAGCCTGCCGGCCGTCGCCCACGGTCTCCACCCGCCACCCCTGTCCGGTCAGCAGCCGGGCCAGGTAGGTGCGCATGTCCGCGTTGTCGTCGGCGACCAGGATCCGCGCGCCCCGCAGCGCGTCCACGCTCCCGTACGGCGACACCGCCGGCCCGGCCGGCGGTGTGGCCGACGCCTGCGCCGGGTCGGCCAGCCAGCCGATCGCCTCCTGCGCGGCGGCCCGGGCCGCGCCGCCCACGCCGTCCGGGGCGCCCGCGCCGTCCGCGTCCGTCGATGCGGCGGGCCGGCCCACGGCGGACCAGGGCAGCGCCACGGTGAACGTCGTCCCCGCCCCCACCCGGCTCTCCACCCGCACGTCGCCGCCCTCCAGGCGGGCCAGCTCGCGGACCAGGGGCAGCCCGATGCCGGTGCCCTCGTGGCTGCGGGACCGGGCGCCGTGCACCCGGTGGAAGCGTTCGAAGAGCCGGGGCAGTTCCTCCTCGGCGATGCCGATGCCCGTGTCGGCGACGGTCAGCCGCACCTCCTGCCCGTCGGCTGCCAACCCGACCCGGATCCGGCCGACGAAGGTGTACTTCAGCGCGTTGGACAGCAGGTTGGTGACGATGCGCTCCCAGTTGACCGGGTCGACGGCCACCGGGCGTGGCAGGGGCGGACAGTCCACCTCCAGGCGCAGTCCGGCGCGCTCCACGGCCGACCGGAAGACGCTGGCCAGTTCGGCGGTGAGCGCGGCCAGGTCGACCTCGCGGGCCCGGCTCTGCGCCCGGCCGGCCTCCAGGCTGGAGAACGTGAGCAGGCTGTTGACCAGGGTGAGCAGCCGGGTGGCGTTGCGCCAGGCGGTGTCGACCCGCTCCCGCTGCGCGGCCGGCAGCGGGTGCTCGTGGTCGTTGAGGGCGTCGGCGAGCGGGCCGAGCATCAGTGTCAGCGGGGTGCGGAACTCGTGGCTGACGTTGGTGAAGAAGCTGGTCTTGACCCGGTCCAGCTCGGCGAGCGCCTCGGCCCGCCGACGCTCCTCCTCGTACGCCTGCGCGTTGCGCACGGCGACGGCGACCTGCTGGGCCAGCAGCGCGAAGAACGACCGGTACGCCTCGTCCAGCGCCCGGCTCGGGCTGACCCCGACCAGCAGCACCCCGAGCGGCTGGTCCGCCTCGGCCGACGGCAGCGGCAGGGCCAGGGCCGTGTCGACCGGATCGCCCCAGGCGCCGGCGGGCACGGTGAGCCGCCCGGCCAGCCCGGCGACCTCGGTGGCCGCGCCACCGGCGGCGGCGGCCAGGCCCCACTCCGGGTCGTCGGCCGCCGCGACGGTGGCCGGCAGCGCGGCGCCGACCTTCTCGCCGCCGACGCAGGCGACCCGGCGCAGCAGCACGTCCTCGCGCAGGTAGATCGCGGCGAACGGGACGTCCAGCGGGTGCCCGCCGACGGCCTCGGCGAGCCGGGCGCAGGTGCTCGCCACGTCGACGGTCCGTCCGTCGCCCCGGACGGCCAGGTCGCGCAGCAGGCGCAGCCGGCGCTCGCCGACCACCTGCTCGGTGACCTCGCTGCACACGGTGAGCACCCCCACCGTGCGTCCCTCGTCGTCCCGGGCGGGGGCGTGCGAGACGCTGAAGTACGCCTCCTCGCGGTAGCCGGCCCGGTCGAGCAGCAGTCGCAGGGCCGGCACCCAGCTCGCGACCCCGGTCGCCATCGCCTCGTCGATCAGCGGGGCCAGCACGTCCCAGCCCTCGGCCAGGGTGACCCGAACGTCGTCGCCGAGCGCGTCCGGGTGCTTGTCGCCGATCAGCGCCGAGTACGCGTCGTTGTAGAGCTGGGTGAACCGGTCGCCCCAGAGCAGCAGCATCGGATAGCGGGACGAGAGCACCACGCGGACGGCGGCTCGCAGGCTCTGCGGCCAGCCGTCGACGGGGCCGAGCGGAGTCGCCGCCCAGTCCAGCCGTGCCATCAGCCGCCCGGTGTCGCCGCCGTCGGCGAACAGGTCCCCCGTGGGCCGCGTCACCCTCGGTCGCACCCCATCGCAGCCCTCACTTCCGGGCCCCGACCGACCCTTGCTGGTGTTACCCGTTCATCCTGGCACCCGGCTCAAGCTGCACCTCCGCCGGCACCCCAGCGCGTCTCTGTACCCGCGTGCCAGCGTGGCCACACCTCCCGGACCGGATCGGTTTCCGGCCCCCGCGACCGTCCCTCGCAGGGGCGCGACCCCGGCCGGCGTCGGCGCTCGGCCGACGCGACGGCGGCGGTCCCGGCCGACGGGGCGCGCCCGGCCGGGTCGGGCGGCGGTCGGGCGTGCGGCGGGTCAGTCCCGGCCGGCCGCGCGGCGGCGCAGCAGGGCGATCGCCTCGTCGACGAGACCGTGCTCGGTGAGCAGCGTGAGCAGCAGCGGCAGGGGGCGCCAGTCGCCGCCGTCGACCGCCTGACGCAGCAGCGTGATCGCCTCGTCGTGCCGGCCTCGGGCGGCGAGCAGGGTGGCCAGCTCGTCGCGGGCCCTCGGGTCGCCCTGGTCGGCGGCGATCCGCCAGTACCGCTCGGCCTCGTCGGCGCGCCCCTCCTCGGCGAGCAGCGCCGCGAGCCGGGCGGCGGCGTGCCAGTCGCCGTGCTCGGCGCGGAGCCGCAGCTCGTCCGTCCGCCCCCGGTCGGCCAGCAGGTCGACCAGGACGCTGCCCGCCCCGCTCGCGCCGGCCCGGTCGAGGTCGCGGAGGTAGCCGGTGGGGTCGGGGACCGCGGCCAGGCCGGTGGACTCCTCGCCGAAGAAGCGGCTGCCGCCGAACTCGCGCCGGAGGCGGTCGTCGAGGTCGTCGGCGAGTTCGACCATGGCGCGTACGGCCAGCAGCAGGTGGGTGGGCGCGAAGTCCTGCCCGAAGACGGGGACGGACGCCCAGACCGTGTCGCCGGTGCAGTAGACCCGGCCGACGACGAGACCGTTGGTGAGGTCGGAGAGCCGCCGGTACAGCGACTCGGTCGGCTCGACCCCGGTGAGCAGCGGCGAGAAGACGTCGACCAGCGGCGGGTCGTCCTGTGCCCGTACGAAGATCATGGCGGAGCCGACGCGGACGGCGACGTCACCGTCGGCGTCGACGCGCAACTGGTCGGCGGTGACCCCCAGGATGCCGGCCAGCACCTGCTTGACCCGCTGGGTCAGCTTGCCGCCGTGGTCGGGCTCCCCGACGGGCGCCATGGCGGGGCCGGAGCCCGCGTCGACCACCGGCCGTGCCGCGAGCGCGGCGGCCAGCCTGGTGCGGGTCGGCACGGGAACGGCCGTCGCGGTGGTGGCCGGTCGGGCCGCCAGCGCGGAGACGAACCTGCCCAGCCGGCTCTCACGCGGCGTCATCGTGCTCGCCGTCCGGTCTGCGGTGGGTGTCGTCGGTCGGCTGGTCCGTCACCCGGACCTGGTCGAACATCTTGGCGATCACGAGCGGCGCGGCCACCCCGAAGGTGAAGCTGGCGAAGGCGGTGGTGGCGAGGCCACCCGCCCCGGCCGCGGCGGCGAGCCCCGTGCCGGCCACGGTCCGCAGCAGCACCGCGAACACCACGATCGGGGCGTCCCGCCGGTCCCGCCACGGCCACTGCCAGCGGCCCCCCGACTCGGTGGTGGGGCGCATCATCCCGGACAGGTTGAGCGCCTCGGCCACCGCGCTGCCGACCAGTCCCCACATCGCGGCCATCCATAGAGACACATCCCTACCGTACTGACCGCCGTACGCGGCGGTCGCACCAGCCCTCGGCTCTGCCCGGCGGCCACGGTGACGCCACCGTCGACGGTACGGGCCGCCGGCAAGCGCGCGACGCCCCGCGGGCTACCCCACGAACACGTTGATCAGGATCCCCACCGGTATCCCCGCGCCGAAGAAGAACCACTGCATCCGCAGGCCCCGGCGTTCCAGCTGCCGAAGCTCGTTCCTGACGATGTCGTTGAGCTGCGAGACCACCCGGTCGTGCGGTGCCGACGGCCCCGGTGGGGGCAGGTGCGGTCGCTCGGTCGACGGGGCGGACGTCGCCGGCGGCTGGAGCGCTTCGTCGATCTTCGCCGTGATGCGGGCGGCCCGGCGCTCGTTGCCCGACGCGGCGGCCAGGGAACTGCCGAACGCCAGCGCGATCCCGGTGAAGAGGACCACCACGGCCCACTCCGACGGACGCTCCTCGCTCAACGTGGCGGGATTGATCGCGATGTCCAGTACGGGACCGGCGAGCGCCACCAGCGCGCCGACGATCATCAGGGTCGTGGCGACGGGGCTGTCCCGGTATCGCTCGCGGAGAAATCCGTCGGACTCGTTCGAGGACATGAACCACTTATAGGCCATCTTCGCTACGGGGCGAAGCCGCCGCCGCCCGCGAGCCGGCACGGTCGGCGCCGTCCGTCCGGCGGACGCGCGGACGGCCGGCGTCCCGGCTGCCCCGGGGGCCGGCGGCCCGGCCAACCCGGTGACGCCCCGGCCGGGCGGTCGCCGTCTCGCGCGAAGCGACGACTCGTATCCTTTCCGCGAACCTCTCTGGTGGGCCTTCGAGGATGAAAGGACACGGTGTGAGCAACCGGGCCGAGACGTTGGAGTTCCAGGCCGAGGCGCGTCAGCTGCTCCAGCTGATGGTCCACTCGATCTACTCGAACAAGGACGTCTTCCTGCGTGAACTGATCTCGAACGCCTCTGACGCGCTGGACAAGCTGCGCCTGGCGTCGATGGTCGACAAGGATCTGGAGGTCGACACCTCCGACCTGCACATCGAGATCGAGGTCGACAAGGCGGCGCGGACGCTGACCGTCCGCGACAACGGCATCGGCATGTCGCGCGACGAGGTCGTCCAGGTGATCGGCACGATCGCCAAGTCGGGCACGGCGGAGCTGCTGCGCAAGCTGCGCGAGTCGGCCGACGCCGGGGCGCGGCAGGAGTTGATCGGCCAGTTCGGCGTCGGCTTCTACGCGGCGTTCATGGTCGCCGACCGGGTCGAGCTGGTGACCCGGCGGGCGGGGGAGACCGGCGGCACCCGCTGGGAGTCGGCCGGCGAGGGCACCTACTCGGTCGAGGCGGTCGACGAGGCGCCGCAGGGCACGTCGGTGACGCTGCACCTCAAGCCGGCCGACGCCGAGGACAACCTGCACGACTACACCGCCGAGTGGACGATCCGGGAGATCGTCAAGCGCTACTCCGACTTCATCGCCTGGCCGATCCGGATGACCGTCGAGCGCCCGGGCGAGGGCGACGCGACCACCACCGAGACGCAGACGCTGAACTCGATGAAGGCGCTCTGGGCGCGGCCCCGCGACGAGGTCGACGAGGCCGAGTACAAGGAGTTCTACAAGCACGTCAGCCACGACTGGGCCGACCCGCTGGACATCGTGCACATGAAGGGCGAGGGCACCTTCGAGTACGAGGCGCTGCTGTTCGTCCCGTCGCACGCGCCGCTGGACCTGTTCGCCCCGCAGGGCCGCCGCGGCGTGCAGCTCTACGTCAAGCGCGTGTTCATCATGGACGACTGCGAAGCGCTCATGCCGAACTACCTGCGCTTCGTCAAGGGCGTCGTGGACGCGCACGACCTGTCGCTGAACATCTCCCGGGAGATCCTCCAGCAGGACCGGCAGATCCAGGTCGTCCGCCGCCGGCTGGTCAAGAAGATCCTGGCCACCGTCAAGGACATGAAGGCCAACCACGCCGAGCGCTACCGGACGTTCTGGACCGAGTTCGGCGCCGCGGTCAAGGAGGGCCTCATCGACGACACGGAGAACCGGGACACCCTCCTGGAGATCCTCTCCGTGGCCTCGACCCACGACCCGGCCGAGCCGACCGACCTCGCCGGCTACGTCGGCCGGATGAAGGACGGGCAGAGCGACATCTACTACGCCACCGGCGAGTCCCGTTCCATGATCGAGAATTCGCCGCACATGGAGGCGTTCCGCGCCAAGGGCTACGAGGTGCTGCTGCTCACCGACCCGGTCGACGAGGTGTGGGTCGAGCGCGTCGGCGAGTACGACGGCAGGACGCTGCGCTCGATCGCCAAGGGCCAGGTCGACCTGGACACCGAGGAGGAGAAGAAGGCGGCCGAGGCCGAGCGCGAGCAGCAGCGCAAGGACTTCGCCGACCTGCTCACCTGGATGGGCACGACGCTCGCCGACTCGGTCAAGGAGGTCCGGCTCTCCTCGCGGCTGACCACGTCGCCGGCCTGCGTCGTCGGCGACGCCCACGACATCACCCCGACGCTGGAGAAGATGTACCGGGCGATGGGGCACGAGGTGCCGTCGGTCAAGCGGATCCTGGAGCTCAACCCGGGGCACCCACTCGTGGCCGGCCTGCGCAAGGCCCACGAGCAGGGCGGCACCGAGGAGTCGCTGAAGGAGACCGCCGAGCTGCTCTACGGCATGGCGCTGCTCGCCGAGGGCGGGGAGCTGGCCGACCCGTCCCGGTTCACCCGCATCCTCGCCGACCGTCTCGCGCGTACCCTCTAGCGGCCCGGCGGGTCGGTCGGCGCGGGATCCCC
>NZ_JBSGDY010000229.1:0-7803 GCF_053602615.1 Micromonospora sp. NPDC004336 | reverse complement strand
CCCGATCACTCCACCGTCGTGTCGGCACGGCCGGTTCCCGCCCGGAACCCGGTCGACCGGGGGCCGGACCTGCGGTTCAGGCGGATCTTCGGTCCTCAGGGCCAGCAGGAGCAGCACCGCGCCGGCGAGGTACCAGGGCCAGACCGGGGCCTGCTCGACCGGGGCCTGCCCGGCGAGGGCGAGACCGGAGTCGGTGTCCTCCTCGGGGCCCTCCGGGCCCGCCGGGCCGGCCGACGGGTCGACCTCCCCGGCGGGGGTCGACGGGCCGGGCGCCGGCGCGTCGTCCTCCGGCGCGTCGACGTCGGGCGCCCAGGCCGACCGGGTCGAGCCCTGCACGCCGTACGCGGGGGTCGCGTCGAACGGCACCCAGCCGACCTTGTCGAAGTAGACCTCCGTCCAGGCGTGCAGGTTGCGGTTGGTCAGCGTGTAGGTGCCGCCGCTGGAGTTGCTGCCGTTGGTGAACCCGAACGCCACCCGCGCCGGGATCCCGGCGGCCCGCACCAGCCACGTCATCGCGGCGGCGTACTGCTGGCAGAAGCCGACCTTGTTGTTGAGGAAGTCGACGATCTCCTGCCCGCTGGTGCCGCCCTTGGTGCTGAACGAGTAGGTGAAGCCGTTGTCGGCGGAGAAGTAGTCGTAGATCCCGCGGACCTTGTCGTACTCGGTGTCCTTGCCCGCCACCAGGCTGCGGACCAGCTCCTCCACCTCGGGGATCGGCGGGGGCGCGGGGTGGTTGCGCCGCGCCGCGTGGTCCGCCGGCAACGGCCGCGCCTGCCGTAGGACCGCCGGGGTGTACGACGAGCGCACGTAGTCGAACGAGTAGCGCTTGCCCCGGGAGTCGTCCCGGTTGGAGAAGACCACCTGGAGGTTCGGGTCGTACGACCAGGCGCCGTTGAGGTCCTCGATGCGCGCCGGCTGGGTGTAGACCGGCAGCAGCGGCATGGTCAGGTTCTTCGTGACCTCGACCGTGGCCCGGTACGTCCGCTGCTCGACGCCCCCGCCGTTCGGCGGCGGCAGGTTCTGCACCGAGCGCCCGATGGGGTTGCCCACGTCGAAGCCGCTCGACTTGAGCTCGTCGGCGACGCCGAAGCGCAGGTAGAACGGGTTGGGCTCGTTGGTGCTGACCTTGACCAGGTCGGTGACCTCGGACTGGTTGAGCTGCCCGCTCAGCGCGGCGAACAGGTCGATCCGGCCCGGTGCGCCGCCCTGCCCGGGCCGCCCGTTGCCGTTGCCGGCGCCGGACCCGGAGGCCAGGGTGTCGAGCAGCCCGCCGGTCATCCCCGGCACGGCCAGCGGCAGCACCACGGCCACCGCCACGCCCACCGCCGCGAGCCGCCGGCCGGCGGCGGCCAGCGGCGAGGCCTCCCAGACGTCGACGTCGCGGCCGTCGCCGGTGAACCGCCGGCCGAACCGGCGTACCCGGTCGACGTTGTCGGTCACCAGCAGCCAGAGGTAGCCGGCGGCGCCGACGACGAACGGCACCGCCGGGACGCTGTCGACGTAGACGGCGACCGGCACGGAGTAGATGGCGAGCATCGGCAGCCCGGCCAGCGCCGGCCGGCGCAGCCCGACGGCGAGCACGTCGACGACCACCGCCACCGCGCCGATCCCGAGCACGGTGACGAAGAGCAGCGGGTCGGTGTCGGGCACCTTCACGCCGTAGGAGCGCATGTCCTCCAGCGACCCGCTGAGCAGCTCGCCGAAGTGCGCGAAGGTCGCCGGGGCGGGCAGGACGGCGAGCAGCTCGGCGCCGCTGGGGAAGAGCCAGGTCAGGGCCAGCGTCAGGCCGGCCAGCATGGCGAGCGCCTGCCCCCACAGCGGCAGCCGGACCAGCCGGGCGAGCGCGGCCACGGCCGCCACCCCGGCCACGGCGATGGTGGCCTCGATCAGCCACGTCCAGCGTTCGAAGATGGCCGACAGCGGCGCCGCGGCGAGCAGTGTCGCCGCGGCGGCCACGAAGCCCAGGTTCCGGTGGGCGATCATGAGGGGAGCCTTCCGTTCATCGCACGCCGCCGGCCACCGTCTCGGCCATCGCCGCCCGCACGGCGAAGCCCTGCGAACCGCGGGCCGCCTGCGGCCACAGCGCCGGCAGCCGGGCGCCGTGGTCGACCCCGATCACCCGCCAGCCGCTCCGCAGCATGGCCAGCGCCGCGGCGCCGTGCGCGTGGTCGGCCTCGGCCCGTGCCTTGTCGGGCAGGTGGAGCCAGGTGGAGCTGTCCAACAGGAAACCGACGCAGGTCGCGCCGTTGGCCCGCAGCCCGGCCAGCAGCTCCGCCTCGGCGGTGCCCAGCGACCCGAACAGGCCGATGATCAGACCGCCGTCGGCCCGCTGCCGGACCCGCTGCACCAGGGCGGAGAGCTCGACGTTCTTGTCGAGCCGGACCTCGGCGAGGTGGTCGAGGAGCAGCCCGTCGCCGGTCACCTCGGAGGCGTCGACGTCGGCACCGGAGCCGGTGACCAGGCGCAGCTTGTAGCCGGCCTGCCGCAGGTGCACCGCGACGCTCGCGGTCGCGGAGACCGCCCACTCGAAGGACGCCGTCGGCCCGTCGCCCCGGTGGCCGTACGCGCGGGTGTCCAGCACGACCGTCGCCCGGCTCTCCCAGGGCTGCTCCTCCCGGCGCACCATCAGCTCGCCGGTGCGGGCGGTCGACTTCCAGTGCACCCGGCGCAGGTCGTCGCCCATCCGGTATTCCCGGGTGGCGGCGTCGTCCTCGCCGTGGACCGCGACGGAGCGGGCCCGGCTGTCGCCGCTGCCGGCGTACTCGCCCGGAAGGCGCACCGAGGGCAGCGGGGTGACCTGCGGGATGACGGTCAGGTGGTCGACGCTCGGGAAGGCGCGGCTGAGCTCGCACAGCCCGAACGGGTCGGTCATCCGGACCACCAGCGGGCCCACCTCGTAGCGCCCGCGCACGTCGGCCCGCACCGTGTACGCCACCGAGCTGGCCTGGTGGGCGCCGAGCCGCTCCAGCACCACCCGGGGGCGGCTGCCCAGCGCGTAGGGCAGCCGGTCCTCCAGCAGCAGGGTGCCGGTGGGCAGCCGGGACATGTTCTGCAGTCGCAGCACCACCCGGGAACTCGCCCCGACGGGCACGCGGTGCGGATCCAGCGACCGGTTGCAGGCCAACTTGTAGCGGCTGCGCCCGACGTAGGCCGCGGCCAGCAGCGGCAGGACGGCCAGCAGCACGGCGACCCGGAGCAGGTCCTTCTCGCCGAGGATGCCGGCGGAGATCGCGGCCGCGACCGCCGCGGCGAGGAACGATCGGCCGCGGGTGGTCAGCCCTCGCAGCCCGTCGCGCACGTCACCGCCTCCGCGGCTCGTAGGGGGCTCGGCCGTTGCCCTCGCCCGTGGGCCGGGTGTCGTACGGGGAGCGCTTGCGGTCGTGCGGCAGCGGCAGCCGGTGCACCAGCTCGGAGACGATCGCGTCGGTGGTGCGCCGGGCCAGCTGGGCGTCGGCGGTCGGGATGATCCGGTGCGCGAGCACCGGCACGGCCAGCGCCTGGAGGTCGTCGGGGAGGACGTAGTCGCGCCCCTCGAGGGCGGCGACCGCGCGGGCGGTGCGCAGCAGCTGGAGGGTGGCCCGGGGGGAGGCGCCGAGGCGCAGGTCGGGGGCCTCGCGGGTGGCGGTGACGAGGTCGATCGCGTACTGCTTGACGGCGTCGGCGACGTGCACCTGCCGGACGTGGCCGATGAGCTGGCGCACGGTGTTGGCGTCGGAGACCGGCCGCAGCTCGTCCAGCGGGTCGGTGGCGCCGTGCCCGTCGAGCATGGCCAGCTCCGCGTTCGGGTCGGGGTAGCCCATCGCGATGCGGGCGGTGAACCGGTCGCGCTGCGCCTCGGGGAGGGGGTAGGTGCCCTCCATCTCGATCGGGTTCTGGGTGGCGACGACCATGAAGGGCGTCTGGAGCTGGTAGGTGACGCCGTCGACGGTGACCTGCCGCTCCTCCATGCACTCCAGCAGCGCGGACTGCGTCTTCGGCGAGGCGCGGTTGATCTCGTCGCCGACGACCAGGTTGGCGAAGACCGCGCCGGGGCGGAACTCGAAGTCGTGCGTCTCCTGGTTGTAGACGCTGACCCCCGTGACGTCGCTGGGCAGCAGGTCCGGCGTGAACTGGATGCGTCGCACCGAGCAGTCGATCGAGCGGGCCATGGCCTTGGCGAGCTTGGTCTTGCCGACGCCCGGCACGTCCTCGATGAGCAGGTGGCCCTCGGCGAGCAGGACGGCCAGGGCGAGCCGCACGGTGGCGGTCTTGCCCTCGATGACCTGCTCGATGTTCGAGACGATGGCTTCGCTGGCGGCGCGGAACTCGTCGTGCGGCAACAGGCCGCCCACCTCGTCCCAGGTCTGTTGTGTCACGGGCCTCCTCCTCGTCGCCGGACGGCAGCTCTGTATAGAGCAGCTGGACCCGCCGTTGGGTTCGCGACGCCGAGCCTCGTCTGCCGCAGAAATCTCATTGGTCTCTCAGGCTAACCATGTTTGTCGCTGTCGCCGACCCCCGCAGGTGGACCGCCGGTTACGCCCCTAATATTCGCCGGGTCGGGGGATCCGTCCGTCGCTCTCGGTGTCGACCATGATCACCACCGGTCCGTCGGGCGCCCCCGGGCGGGGCCCGCGTCCCGACCCGTGGTGGCGGGCGACGCGCGGGACCGGACGGCGGGGTACACTCCCGGTCATGGCCGGAGTCTTCCTGCTCCTTACCGAGCCGTGCTGATGCGCTGATGCGCGACAGCACGGCGGCCCCTCCTGCGTGAGGGGCTTTTTTGTGCCCTCCGCCGGGCGCCCCGGCGGTCGGCACCGGCGCCGGGCGGCGACGGCGCGGCGCCGGCGGCGAGCGGACCCGACCCATACCGACATGACCACGCCGAGCGAGGTCAGCACCCAGCCCGGCCGTGGCGCGGCCGGCGGCGACGAGCGAAGCGAGGAGACGCCATGAGTGAGGCAGCAGCAGCGGCGGCCGACATTCCCCCGTTCCGGTACACCGCGGCCCTGGCCGAGGAGATCGAACTGCGCTGGCAGGACGTCTGGGCGCGGGAGGGGACGTTCGACGCCCCGAACCCGACCGGCCCGCTGGCCGACCCCGACCACCCCCGCGCGGCGGCGGAGAAGCTGTACGTGCTGGACATGTTCCCGTACCCCTCGGGTGCCGGCCTGCACGTCGGCCACCCCCTGGGCTACATCGGCACCGACTGCTTCGCCCGCTACCAGCGGATGGCGGGGCGCAACGTGCTGCACGCGATGGGCTTCGACGCGTTCGGCCTGCCGGCCGAGCAGTACGCGGTGCAGACCGGCACCCACCCGCGGACCACCACCGAGACCAACATCGAGCGCTACCGCGCGCAGCTGCGCCGGCTGGGCCTGGCCCACGACCAGCGTCGCTCGGTGACCACCATGGACACCGACTTCTACCGCTGGACCCAGTGGATCTTCCTGCAGGTCTTCAACTCCTGGTACGACGCCGAGGCGAAGCGGGCCCGCCCGATCGCCGAGCTGATCGCCGAGTTCGAGGGCGGCAACCGGCCCACCCCCGACGGCCGCCCCTGGGCGGAGCTGTCCGTCGCCGAGCGCCGGGGGATCGTCGACGACCACCGGCTGGCGTACGTCTCGCAGGCGCCGGTCAACTGGTGTCCCGGGCTGGGCACGGTGCTGGCCAACGAGGAGGTCACCGCCGACGGCCGCTCCGAGCGGGGCAACTTCCCGGTCTTCAAGCGCAACCTGAAGCAGTGGATGATGCGGATCACCGCGTACGCCGACCGGCTGCTGGACGACCTGGACACGCTGGACTGGCCCGAGCCGATCAAGCTGATGCAGCGCAACTGGATCGGTCGCTCGCAGGGCGCGCACGTCGACTTCCCCACCGCCGTCGCGCCGATCCGGGTGTTCACGACCCGGCCCGACACGATCTTCGGCGCCACCTACATGGTGCTGGCCCCCGAGCACGAGCTGGTCGACGCGCTGACGCCGGCCGCCTGGCCCGAGGGGACGAAGGACGCGTGGACCGGCGGGCACGCCAACCCGCGCGCGGCCGTCGAGGCGTACCGCAAGGCGGCGGCGGCCAAGACCGACGTCGAGCGGCAGGCCGACACGAAGGAGAAGACCGGCGTCTTCGTCGGGGCGTACGCCACCAACCCGGTCACCGGCGGGCGGATCCCGGTCTTCGTCGCCGACTACGTGCTGGCCGGCTACGGCACCGGCGCGATCATGGCGGTGCCCGGGCAGGACGAGCGGGACTGGGCGTTCGCGGAGGTCTTCGACCTGCCGATCGTGCGTACCGTGCAGCCGGCGGAGGGCTTCGACGGCAAGGCGTACACCGGGGACGGCCCGGCGATCAACAGCGCCGCGCCCGAGCGCGGCCTGGACCTGAACGGCCTGGGGGTGGCCGAGGCCAAGGCGGCGATCATCGGGTGGCTGGAGGCCAACGGGCACGGCGCCGGCGCGGTGACCTACCGGCTGCGCGACTGGCTGTTCTCCCGGCAGCGGTACTGGGGCGAGCCGTTCCCCATCGTGTACGACGAGACCGGCGCCGTCATCGCGCTGCCGGAGGAGATGCTGCCGGTCGAGCTGCCCGAGGTGGACGACTTCTCGCCGCGCACCTTCGACCCGGAGGACGCCGACAGCGACCCGGAGACGCCGCTGTCGCGCCGGCGCGACTGGGTCGAGGTGGAGCTGGACCTGGGCGACGGCCCGAAGCGCTACACCCGCGAGACCAACGTGATGCCGCAGTGGGCCGGCTCCTGCTGGTACGAGCTGCGCTACCTGGACCCGACCAACTCGCAGCGCTTCGTCGACGCCGAGAACGAGGCGTACTGGATGGGGCCGCGCGGCGAGGGCGACTGCGGGGGCACCGACCTGTACGTCGGCGGCGCCGAGCACGCCGTGCTGCACCTGCTGTACGCCCGCTTCTGGCACAAGGTGCTGTACGACCTGGGCCACGTCTCGTCGTTCGAGCCGTACCGCAAGCTGTTCAACCAGGGCTACATCCAGGCGTACGCGTACACCGACGCCCGGGGCGCCTACGTGCCGGCCGAGGAGGTCACCGAGCGCGACGGCGGCTTCTACCTGGGCGACACGGCCGTCAAGCGCGAGTACGGCAAGATGGGCAAGTCCCTGAAGAACGTGGTCACGCCGGACGAGATGTGTGCCGCGTACGGGGCGGACACGTTCCGGGTCTACGAGATGTCGATGGGCCCGCTGGAGGTGTCCCGCCCGTGGGAGACCCGGGCGGTGGTCGGGTCGTACCGGTTCCTGCAGCGGGTCTGGCGGGCGGTCGTCGACGAGCAGACCGGCGCGCTGCGGGTCACCGACGCCCCCGCCGACGACGCGACGCGGCGGCTGCTGCACAAGGTGGTCGACGGGGTCCGCGGCGACATGGAGGCGATCCGGTTCAACACCGCGATCGCCAAGCTGATCGAGCTGACCAACGGGCTGACCCGGCTGGCGGAGACCCCGCGCGAGGTGGCCGAGCCGCTGGTGCTGATGCTGGCGCCGTTCGCCCCGCACGTCGCCGAGGAGCTGTGGCGCCGGCTGGGGCACGACACCTCCCTGACGTACGCGGACTTCCCGACCGCCGACCCG
Organism: Micromonospora sp. NPDC004336; assembly: GCF_053602615.1. Lineage (NCBI taxonomy): Bacteria > Bacillati > Actinomycetota > Actinomycetes > Micromonosporales > Micromonosporaceae > Micromonospora > Micromonospora sp. NPDC004336. Next base: position 232 of record NZ_JBSGDY010000229.1, on the reverse strand, counting down.
GCGCTGCTGGTCGCGGAGACGGTGACGTACCCGGTGCAGATCAACGGCAAGGTGCGCGGCCGGGTCGAGGTCCCCGCCGACGCGCCGGAGGAGGTCGTCCGCGCGGCGGCCCTGGAGGCGGTCGGGTCGTCGCTGGCCGGCAGGGAGCCCCGCAAGGTCATCGTGGTCCCCGGCCGGATGGTCTCCGTGGTCGCCTGACCCCGCCGCCGGGCAGGGACCGTCGCGTGCGACG